>NZ_SZXM01000064.1:0-35858 GCF_005281355.1 Citrobacter sp. wls615
TCCTGCCGGATGGGCTTTTTTGCGTCTGTACGAAATGAAACCTGCCCGTTGCCTTATCCGACCTTCGACTCTATTTCCTCAAACATATCCGAATCCTTTCTCTGCTAATTAAAACCGTGACTTATATCTCATAATTAATTATAACAATTATATAACATTTAATTTACCAAAAAAGACACAACTAGCATTGATAAATTCACGCGATCCTTGGCAGGGGTATAATTCGAATGGCTGATAGCAGTGTAACTGAGAACGGAGCGCTGACAGACGGCGATACTCGTCGCCGTATTTGGGCGATTGTTGGAGCATCATCAGGGAACCTGGTCGAATGGTTTGATTTCTATATCTACTCTTTCTGCTCTCTCTATTTTGCACATATCTTTTTTCCCTCAGGAAACACCACCACCCAACTTTTACAAACTGCCGGCGTTTTTGCCGCAGGCTTTCTGATGCGCCCTATCGGCGGATGGTTGTTTGGTCGCATCGCCGATAAGCACGGGCGCAAAAAATCCATGCTGTTGTCAGTTTGTATGATGTGTATGGGATCGTTGGTGATCGCTTGTCTTCCGGGGTATGAAACGATTGGTACCTGGGCTCCTGCGCTACTGCTGCTGGCCAGATTATTTCAGGGGCTGTCTGTCGGCGGTGAATACGGGACCAGCGCTACCTACATGAGTGAAGTGGCTATTGAAGGTAAGAAAGGTTTTTATGCTTCTTTCCAGTACGTAACGTTAATTGGCGGGCAGCTACTGGCATTGCTGGTTGTGGTCATTTTGCAGCAAACGTTAGAAGACTCTGCGCTCAGAGAGTGGGGATGGCGTATTCCATTTGCGCTGGGTGCAGTGCTGGCTATTGTCGCGCTATGGCTGCGTCGTCAGCTGGATGAAACCTCGAAACAGGATGTTCGTGCGTTAAAAGAAGCGGGCTCTCTGAAAGGTCTGTGGCGTAATCGCAAAGCCTTTGTCATGGTGCTTGGCTTTACCGCTGCTGGCTCGCTGTGTTTTTACACCTTCACAACCTATATGCAGAAGTACCTGGTTAACACCGCTGGTATGCATGCCAACGTAGCCAGTGGGATTATGACGGCGGCACTGTGTGTATTCATGCTGGTGCAACCATTGTTTGGCGCTTTGTCAGATAAAATTGGCAGACGTACTTCCATGCTATGCTTTGGCGCATTAGCCGCGATTTTTACCGTTCCCATTCTGACAGCGTTGCAAAACGTGACGTCTCCGTATATGGCGTTTGCTCTGGTAATGTGTGCCTTGTTGATCGTGAGTTTCTATACGTCTATCAGCGGCATTCTGAAGGCTGAGATGTTTCCGGCACAGGTGCGCGCCCTGGGGGTTGGGTTATCTTATGCGGTGGCGAATGCCCTGTTTGGTGGTTCAGCCGAATATGTTGCCTTATCCCTGAAATCCATCGGTATGGAAACCACATTCTTCTGGTACGTTACCGCGCTGGCAGTCATCGCATTTTTAGTATCGCTGATGCTGCATGGCAAGGGGAAAGGGCTGCGCCTCTAATGATGTGCCAGTTGCCAGACTGCATAGCCGGTTGAGGCGCCCGCAACATCCCAGGCAAAGTCCTTCCAGCTCCAGCCGCTCCCAGCGGGGCGGCTGTCCCACAGCTCTTTTGATGCGCCCAGGCTGACTGAGAACATCAAACCAATAGCCGCACTGCGATCGCGGCTGTTGCCCTGATGCTGGGCATATTCATTGCCGGCTGCGGCAAGCATGGCGGAGGCGATAAAGTGTTGAGCTTTGTCTTGTCCGCTCCAGCGGTCGTTTGCCATGTGGCTGCAGCCCGAAATAGCCAGGATACTGGTAAGAATAAACAGGCGCACCGTTGTCTCCATAGGAAAAACCCCGTCACTGGACGGGGTCTTGGTTACAGAATACGGCTAATTAATCTGTCGATACGAATACGGCGTAGTCGACGGATGAGCTTGCGCACCTTGACTGGATAGTCAGCAATGCTTTGCAGGTCGCGGTAGTGCTTCACCACGGTGGTATGCGTGCGGATAAGCTCCAGCTCTTTATCGCGCTGGGGCGCCAGCTCTTGCTTAGGATCGTGGATAAGGATGGCGTTTTCCAGATCCAGACGCCAGGCTCGAGGATTAAGGTTGTTGCCGGTGAGCAGCATCCATTTATCATCAACCCACATGCCTTTCAGATGATAAGTGTTGTCATCATCTTTCCATAAGCGCACGACCAACTGATCGGTATTCACATAATATTGCAGTCTGCTCAGAAAACGGCGCAGATTAATTTCATACAGATAAGGCAGCGCGCCGATGATTTTAAAAGGCTCATCTTCCGGGATGTAAAAGTCGTTGGCAGTTTTATCACCGACAATGATTTCGACCTTTTTCCCTTCACGCAGCAGTTGAATGATATTGCGCACCAGTATGGCGGGCAGATTGAAATAAGGGGTACAAATCGTGAGTTTGTGCTCTGCGCAGGGCATGAGGTGGAAAATAGTCTTATTTAACAGACTGGATTTTCCGAGTCCAACCAGCGGCGTAACAGAAAGCTGTTCATTATCCGCATCCCCCTGAAAATGGAATGACGCATCCCGCAGTTCCTGACGGTACAAGCGAATGTCGTTTTTAATTTCCGGGCTTTTAGGGCGATTGATATCATCAAGACGATTAACGCCGCGACCATTCATCAGGTTTTGCGCCACCCAATTAAACATGATATCGGCCATTTGCGCGTTGCGAATCAACTGATAACGGTCGTAGCGATATTTATCATGCTGATGCAGATAAACATCGTTCAGGCTGGCACCGCTATACAGGACGCTGTCATCGATGATAAAGCCTTTGAAATGCAGAACGCCAAGGGCTTCGCGCGTGTTAATCGGCACGCCATAGACAGGAATATCGATACCAGGGTTTTCTTGCGCCATGCGGCAATACCAGTCAGCATTGGTATTTGATGCCGCAGCACCAATGCGCCCGCGCTGGGCTCGGTGCCAGTCGACAAGCACCCGGACATCCAGTTCAGGACGCTGCCGTTTTGCCGCATAGAGCGCGTCGAGTATGCCTTTGCCACCGTCATCCTGTTCCAGGTACAGCGCAATAATGCAGATCCGTCGCGTCGCGCTGGCTATTTTTTCCAGCAGAGTCTCCCTGAAATTAGCGGGAGCATAAAAGAAATCTACATCATCAACTGACTGAGAAATCTTGGGTAGTTGGGCAAGGTGTTGTTGATGTTTATTACGCTTAAATTTTGACAACATCACAGTGCATTTCTTCTCTGTTCATTGAAGGGTCCTCTGTGCTATGCAGACGACATAAGCGGGCAATGATACCACCAGTACCCATTAATGTGGTCAACATTTCCAGTACCTTACTCACGATTCCTCAAATTGGGCCAGATTAAGCGTTAGCCCAACAATCCCCTCTTCGAGTTGGACGTCAACAACGAACCCGAGTTTCCGGGCCAGGGCGACCATACCGCGATTGTTTGGCATCGTAATACCATTCAAACGTCTAAGTCCGTGATCTCGGGTATAGGCAATTAATTTTTCCATCAATCGGCGACCCAGTCCAAGTCCTTTGAGATCAGAACGAACCAGGACGGCAAACTCGGCATCTACGTTATCAGGATCCGAGATAGCTCGCGTCACGCCGAGGATCTCTTCATGATTATCTCTACAACGCACAGCGACAAAGGCCATTTCACGATCGTAGTCGATCTGTGTCATATTGGCTAAATCTTCATGGGTAAATTCGTTGATCTCACTAAAATAGCGATAATAAAGATCTTCTTTTGTTACCTGAGAAATGAACTGCTGCAGATGAGGTTCATCCTCTGGCAAAATGGGGCGGAACAGGCAGCGCTCGCCGTTCTTCAACTCCACCCACTCTTCAAGCTGATGAGGGTAGGGGCGTACAGCCAATCTGCTTTCGTTATCGCCTGTGAAAGGGGCAATGTCCAGCGTGACGTCCAGCGCGGTAAATTCACCGGCAGAGGCCAGCAGCGGATGGATATCCAGACGCTGAATTTCCGGACAATCGACGATCAGGTTGGATACCTGCACCAGAAGCTGGCTTAGTCCGGCGATATCCAGTGGGCGTAGCGCGCTACGAGCGCGGATCTTCTTATTTTTGATCCCCTGGATCACCAGATAACGCGCCAGATTCATGTTCAATGGCGGCAATGCAACCACGGCTTGCTCTTCTGGTCGCCACTCAACCCCACCTTCACCCAGCATAATCAGCGGGCCAAATACCGGATCGTGTTCAACGACGACGCGAAGCTCCTGCGCGCCAGCGCGATTCGCCATGCTTTGCACTAATAAACCGTGGATGCGCGCCTGCGGCCAGGCCATTTTCACCCGATCAAAAATCGCGTTCGCGGCCTGCTGTACCTCTGTTGCCGTTCTCAGGTAGAGCATTACCCCCTGAACTTCCGACTTATGCGGGATATCAGGTGAACGCAGCTTGAGCGCCACCGGATAGCCGATCTGCTCTGCGATATGCACAGCTTCCGCGCTGTCGCTGGCGATCCAGGTCGGGAGCGTGTGTAAGCCATAAGCTTGTAAAATCGGCTGCACTTCATGGGTGTCCAGCGATGTGGCTCCTTCGGCAATCGCTTGCTGTAACAGATTATGCGCCTCGGCAGTATTAGTGGTCAGGTAGTCCGGTAGCGCAGGCGTTTCTCGCAGTTGCTTCTGGTTACGCCGATACTCGACCATATGCATAAACGCGGTGATGGTCCCTTCCGGCGTACGGTAGGTGGGCAACCCTGCTTCGCTAAATAGCCTACGGGCTTCCTGAGAAGAAAACTCCCCGCACCAGTTGGTCAGTAAGGAGATAAATTTCCCTCGTGGATGCTGCTTTACTGCTTCGATCAACGCTTGCGCGCTTTCGGTCCCGGGGGCGGCGGCGCTGGGCGAATGAATCACCATCAGCGCGTCGAAGTCCTGACTGGCGAGCAAAATATCCAGCGCTTTTACATAGTGTTCGCTACTGGCATCGTCACGCAGATCCAGCGGGTTGCCGATATCAACATGGGCTGGTAGCGCATCGCGTAATTTCTGGCAGGTATCTTCACTCAGCGTGGCGAGTTTGCCATTTTTCGACCATAGCTCATCCAATGCCAGTGCGGCAGGTGCGGCGCCGTTACTGATGATCATCAGCCTGTCACCACGCAGCGGGCGCATGTGACTCAGGGTTTCGACCGCTGAGAACAGCTCGTGAGTGTCTTGTACTCGCAATAAACCGGCGCGCTGGATTGCTGCGTCCCAGGCTGGGTCCATTCCGGCGCTGGTGTGCAGTAAACGCTGCGCTGCCGGGCTACGGCCACTCTTAATCACCAGAATGGGTTTGTTGCGCGCGGCGCTACGGGCGGCAGAGACAAAGCGCCGGGCATCGCTCAAATGTTCGAGATAGAGCAATATCGCGCTGGTTTTGCTGTCGCGTGCCAGGTAATCCAGTAGTTCATCAACGTCGATATCCAGGCTGTCACCCAGCGCGATGAAGTAAGAAAAGCCCATTTCTCTCTGCTGTGCCCAGTCGAGTATGGTATTGGATACGGCGGCGGATTGAGAGATAAAAGCCAGCTTGCCGCGCTTAATCGGGACGGGGGAAAAGCTGGCGTTAAGCCCCTGCCAGGGGGCGAGAAGTCCCAGGCTGTTGGGACCCAGCAGGCGTATTTTATAGCGTGAGGCGCAGGCCAACAGTTCTGCATGTTGGGCCGCGGGAGCCGAAAGAATAATGCAGGTTTTACAGCCTTTCTCGCCAAGTGCTTCGAGTAATGCCAGGTTACGGCTGGCATTGGTGCACAATACGGCGAGGTCGGGGCTAAAAGGCAAGCTACTGATATTGGGCCAGGCCAGTACGCCCAATACCGCTTTCCAGGCGGGCGTCACCGGTAGAACTGGCCCATTGAAACCGCCGGCAAGCAGATTACGCATCATCAGGTAACCCGCGCGGTTAGGCTTCATCGACGCCCCAATCACCGCAATGGATTTCGGTCGCAGTAGTGCTTCCAGACCACGTTGACTCATATCGGCTTCCTTAATGACTCCAGTGACCGAATGATTTTAAACGCTTTCTGTGGAGTCTGCTGTGACGCTCCCCTGATGTTGGGTTTTTCCTGCCAGGTAACGGGTTTTAAAGCGCGTGAAGTGAGCGCTTAATCCTTCCGCAGCTTGCGTATCACCAGCCAGATCCAGCAAAGCGATAGCCACTTCGGCAGTACAGTATTGCCCTTCGGCGTGAATACCACGCAGGTGATAAGCAGATAGGCGCGATAAATCAACGGAGATCACCGGCAGGTTGTCGAGGTACGGGCTTTTGCGGAACATTTTACGCGCTTCCGGCCAGGTGCCATCGAGCATAATAAACAATGGCGGTTTACCGGTTGGCGGCGCGAAAATCACTTCGCGCTCTTCGCCCGCATAGGAAGCCGGGAACACGACCATCGGCTGGTAATCAGGATTCTTCACCAGCTCAAGCAGCGCCTGCGGCGGTTCGGTGCGTGACCACTGAAAAGCCGCGGTATCTGGCAAAATATCGGCGATTAAACGTCCCGTATTGCTGGGCTTCATTGGCTCGGTATCAAACATGACCAGACAAAAACGGCTTTTTGCCTCAGACGGTACTAATGTTGCACACAAGCAGAGTTTCAGCGGCAGCAGGCAGCGCTGGCAGCGACGAATACGGTTACCTCGGGCGAGGAAAGGACGGGTGGCGCGCGCGAGGCGCTCAGCGCGTAACTGAAGAACAGCGTTATCGGTCATGGGGAAACACGTTGAAAAACGCCATTGTCGCAGAGGTGAAAACGGGGCACAAGATGCGCCCCGTAGAGATTATAGTGATTCGTTAAGCCAGCTATCAAACGGTGCCTTAGGGACGGCGCCATTGAGCATGTCGACGATTTCACCTTTTCTGAAGATCATGATGGTCGGAATACTGCGGATACCGAAGCGGGCGCTGAGTTCACGCTCGGCTTCCGTATTTACTTTAACAAAACGCACTTTACCGCTACGCTCTTCCGCGACATCTTCAAAAATTGGGGCAAAGTTACGGCATGGCCCGCACCAGGGGGCCCAAAAATCAACCACCACTGGGAGATCGTCTTTTAACAGTTTATCCAGTGTTTCACCGGTCGCATTGATCACCTCCCCATCAAACAGGTCGTGACCACAGCGTCCGCATTTAGCCGCTTCCTGGACACGATCGTCGGGAATGCGGTTGATAGCCTGGCAGCTGGTACAAACGGTATTCATAACTAACCTCTGGATGAGTAGTGTGGACTTCATGGCAGTGACGCCAGTATGTTTCTATTATGTTACATATTATCGGGGAGTCTGTTCTAAACAACAATGCGTTTTATTCAATGAGTACAATAGTCCTTAGCTTTTAAATGAAATAATGGCTAACGACGTGCACATCGGGTAATCTGCGCGCTTCGCGCAGAGCAGGTGGAGAAAAACATGAGCGACGAACTGAAGAACAAAAACGGCAAGGTCAAAGTGATGTACGTCCGCAGTGACGATGACTCGGATAAACGCACCCAAAATCCACGTACTGGTAAAGGCGGCGGACGCCCCGGTACTTCCCGAGCCGAAGGCGGTCGTCGCCCTGCCCGTGATGACAGAAAGGGTCCGAACAGCGAACGCGGCCGTGAACGTGGTCGTGACCGCGATACAGAACGCGATCGCAGACGTGAAGATTCACCATGGCGTACCGTGTCCCGCGCACCGAATGATGATGCGGCGGATAAAGCCGATCATGGCGGTATTAGCGGCAAGAGTTTTATCGATCCTGAAGTCTTACGTCGTCAGCGCGCGGAAGAAACCCGCGTTTACGGTGAGAATGCTTGTCAGGCTCTGTTCCAGAGTCGCCCGGACGCTATTGTTCGCGCCTGGTTTGTGCAGAGCGTCACCCCGCGTTTTAAAGAAGCATTACGCTGGATGGCGGCAAACCGCAAAGCCTACCACGTGGTTGACGAAGCAGAGCTGGCGAAAGCTTCCGGTACTGAGCACCATGGCGGTGTTTGTTTCCTGATCAAAAAACGTAACGGTACCACCGTTAAGCAGTGGGTGGGTCAGGCTGGAGCGCAGGATTGCGTACTGGCTCTGGAAGACATCGCTAACCCGCACAACCTGGGCGGAATGATGCGTAGCTGCGCCCACTTTGGTGTGAAAGGCGTGGTGGTACAGGATGCGGCGCTGCTGGAATCAGGTGCGGCTATCCGTACCGCTGAAGGTGGCGCAGAGCACGTTCAGCCGATCACCGGTGACAGCATTGTCGATGTGCTGGACGACTTCCGTAAGGCAGGTTACACGGTAGTGATGACCTCAAGCGTGAAAGGCAAACCGTTGTTTACTACCACGCTGCCGGAAAAAATGGTGCTGGTATTAGGGCGTGAGCGTGAAGCGCTGCCGGAAGCGGCATGCTCAGCTGACGACCTGTGCGTGGCGATTGACGGTACGGGTAACGTTGAAACGCTCAACGTATCTGTGGCAACCGGCGTACTGCTCGCGGAGTGGTGGCGTCAGAACAAAGCCTGATAATAAAAATGCCAGCGAATCGCTGGCATTTTTTTACTCGCTTTCTGCTGGTAACACCGGCGTCCAGTCAATCGGTTTTTCACCTTGTTGTTCCAACCATTCATTGGCCAGTACAAAGTGATTGCAGCCAAAGAAACCGCGATGTGCTGAGAGCGGTGACGGATGCGGCGCTTTCAACACATGGTGACGCTGGGTATCAATAATCGCGCCTTTCTTTTGTGCGTGTGAACCCCAGAGCAGGAAAACGACGCCTTCGCGATGCTGATTAATCAAGCTGATGACTTTATCGGTAAAGGTTTCCCAGCCCAGGCTGGCGTGAGAATGTGCCTGACCGGCGCGGACAGTGAGTACGGTATTAAGTAACAGCACCCCCTGACGTGCCCAGCTTTCCAGATAGCCGTGCGTTGGGCGCGTGAAGCCAGGAATCGTCGCTTCCAGCTCTTTGTACATGTTCAGCAGCGATGGGGGAGTGGAAATACCCGGACGAACAGAGAACGCGAGACCGTGTGCCTGGCCTGGACCGTGGTAAGGATCCTGCCCCAGGATGACGACTTTCACGTCGCCAAGTTCGGTAAAGCGAAAAGCGTTAAACACATCTTTTTGCGGCGGGTAAATTGTCATACCCGACTGACGCTCGCCAGCGACAGTATGTAGCGTGTTAACAAAATAAGGCTGCTGTTTCTCATCTGCCAGCACATCGTGCCAGGTTAATTCGGTGGCCATCTCGCTCTCCTGCGAATTTTCAATCCCTCTAGCTTAACTGCTTCTTACTACGTCGCAAAATTCTCTACGTTTCTCAACGGCCTGGGTCTTAAAGATAGTTGAAAATTTATGTAAAAAGTTTAGCTGCGTACGTGGCGTAAGTTGATGTAAAACAATAAAATCCACCTATCACCACTTTTCATGTGTGGTTTTTGTTGATTTAAATCAAAGATTCAAGGGTGTGTGAGGGGTATATATACACTCAAGCAACAATGGTTTTACCAATTGGCCGGATGACGGCCAACCGAGATCAAATAATTTTGCCGGGGAGGCATCAAATGATTACAGGTATCCAGATTACTAAAGCTGCAAACGACGACCTGCTGAACTCTTTCTGGCTGCTGGACAGCGAAAAAGGCGAAGCACGCTGCATCGTTGCGAAAGCAGGTTTCAATGCAGATGACGTCGTTGCCGTCAGCAAACTGGGTGAAATCGAATACCGTGAAGTGCCGGTAGATGTACAGCCGGAAGTCCGCGTGGAAGGTGGCCAGCACCTGAACGTGAACGTTCTGCGTCGCGAAACGCTGGAAGATGCGGTTAAGCATCCGGAAAAATATCCGCAGCTGACCATCCGTGTGTCTGGTTATGCGGTACGTTTCAACTCTCTGACCCCAGAACAGCAGCGCGACGTTATTGCTCGTACCTTTACTGAGAGCCTGTAAGGCTCGCGGGGAATAACCCCGTTTAGCAGAGAATCAAAAGCGGAAGATGCCAGCGCGTCTTCCGCTTTTTTATATCCGTTAGTAAAAAATTCTCACTGCGCAATAAACTAACAGCAGCGCCAGAATGATATTCAACTGTCGGCCGTAACGGCGAAAGAGACGCTGAAAAAGATGGCCAGCCAGCGCCCAACATGCATTACCAAAGGTGCCGATCAGCGCCAGCAGAATACTCACCCCAATCAGCCAGTGAGCTTCCTGCGTATAGGGCAGTACAAACGTGGATAACGCGGTAATGCCGTACAAAATGATTTTGACGTTAACAAACTGCAAGCCAAAACTCGTCCAGAAGCCGATCGGTTCGGACTGCAAATTATCGTTTGCCGCCGGGCTGGTGGCGATTTTCAATGCCAGCCATAAGATATATGCCGCGCCTGCCCAACTGAGCCAGTGGATGATGGCCGGATCCATCGCGGCAAGCGAAAACGAAATCCCGGCACACATCAACATGACGATTAAAAAGCCCAGACTCATCCCGGCAAGCACGCGCGTACTCTGGCGAAAACCGTGTGACGTCGCAGCACTGAGCGCAAGGATATTGTTGGGTCCGGGGGTTAGCGCGGTAATCAATGTATAGGTCCAGAATGCACTTAAAAGCATGGGGGTCACTTGTCATCTCCTCTGTTTTGGTAGACAGTACCCGAGTTAAAACATTTAAAAAAATGAATGTTTTTGCATTCTCAGTTCGATAATTTCGATGGGTTGGTGCGGATGGATTTACGTCGATTTATTACGTTAAAAACGGTGGTGGAAGAGGGCTCGTTCCTGCGGGCGTCGCAAAAACTTTGCTGTACACAATCGACCGTCACGTTTCATATTCAACAGCTTGAGCAAGAGCTTTCGGTGCAGTTGTTCGAAAAAATTGGCCGCAGAATGTGTCTCACCAGTGAGGGCAAACGGTTGATGCCGCATATACACGACCTGACCCGCGTGATGGCATCGATTCGCCAGTCAGCGCAGCAGGATACGCAGCCGAGCGGCGATCTACGCGTTGCGACCGGTGAAACACTGCTGGCGTATAAAATGCCGCAGGTATTACAGCGTTTTAAACAACGCGCGCCTCATGTGCGGTTGTCCTTACAGTCGCTCAACTGCTATGTCATTCGCGATGCGTTGCTGGGTGATGAGGTTGATCTGGGCGTGTTTTATCGTGTTGGTAATGACGATGCGCTGGAGATGATAGCGCTGGGCGATCAGTCACTGGTGCTGGTTGCGTCGCCTCTGCTGCAGCATGTTGATTTCACCCGGCATAACCAGCACATTCCCTGTAGCTTTATCATTAATGAGCCGCAATGTATTTTCAGACAACGCTTCGAGGGGTTACTGCGTAAGCGTCAGATTACGCTGGAAAATACGATTGAGTTATGGAGTATTGAGAGCATAAAGCACTGCGTATCGGCAAATCTTGGCGTCAGTTTTTTGCCACGTTTTGCTGTCGAGAAGGAGTTACGTTCAGGGGAGTTGATTGAATTACCGTTCAGTGAACAACCTGAGTTAATTACGGCATTGTGTGGTTATCATGCCGGAAAAGTCGTTAGCCCGGCGATGCGGGTGTTTCTTGAGTGTATTGAAGAGAGTTTTGCATCACGTGAAAAAATGCCGGGCTAAATGGCCCGGCATTCGGTTTACTCTTTGTCGGACTGCAGGGTAGCAGCTCCGCTCGGCTTACGACGTTTGCCGATATTTTTGGCGTCGCGGTGACGTTTCTTCACGCGCGGTTTCTCTTTTTCTTTGGCTTTTTGCTCGGCGCGCTTAGCCAGCACTTTCTTGGACGGCTTGCCGTTAGATTTCTCACTTGGGGCGCGAGTCGTCGGACGCAGTTCGTCAATAACGCGTGCCTTCAAAGGTTCGTCGATATAGCGGCTCGCTTTACCAAGCAGCAGGTGGTCGTGCGCTTCAACCAGAGAAATCGCGGTACCTTTACGGCCAGCGCGACCTGTGCGACCAATGCGGTGCAGATAGGCATCACCACTGCGCGGCATGTCGTAGTTAAACACGTGGCTAACGTCAGGAATATCGATCCCACGAGCGGCAACATCGGTCGCAACCAGCACGTTCACACGACCATCGGTCAGGCGTTTGATCGCTTCGTTACGCTTAATCTGTACCATCTCGCCTTCGAGATAGCAGTTATTAATGCCTGCCTGGCGCAGCCAGCCTGCCAGCTCGTGCACACGCTCACGCTTACGTACAAAAACAATCGAACGGGTTGCTTCCGGCTGTTTTAACAGATGGATCAGCAAAGCCGTTTTGTGCTCGATGTCATCGGCACGGTAGTAAAATTGGTGGATCTTCTTGCGTTCGCGGGTCGATGGATCCGCCGATACTTCGACCGGATCTTCCAGCAGGCGCTCGGCAAAATCTTTAATCGCGTCGCCTTCCAGCGTGGCAGAGAACAACATCGTCTGCTTACGCCAGCGGGTTTCACCGGCGATATGTTCGATGTCCTGGGCAAAGCCCATGTCCAGCATACGGTCTGCCTCATCGAGGATCAGCGTTTCAACCGCGTGGCAGTCGAAGTTCTCTTCTTTGATGTATTGCAGCAGACGACCGGTGGTGGCGACCACGATATCCTGGTTTTCGCTAAAGACTTCCATGTGGTTCATGTAAGCCACGCCGCCGGTAATCGTGGCGACATCCAGATGCGTATTCTTCGCCAGTTCGCGGGCGTGTTCGGCAACCTGCATCGCCAGTTCGCGCGTTGGCGTCAGAATTAAAATGCGCGGTGGGCCAGATTTTTTGCGCGGGAAGTCGAGCAGGTGCTGCAACGCTGGCAGCAAATATGCCGCCGTTTTACCGGTGCCTGTCGGCGCAGAACCGAGTACATCACGGCCATCGAGCGCAGGCGGAATGGCGGCAGCCTGAATGGCGGTCGGGCGAGTGAAACCTTTTTCCTGGAGGGCATCCAGAAGGCTTTCATCGAGTTCAAGTTCGGAAAAAGTCGTTACAGTCATGTTCTACCTCTGTGTGGGGCGCTGATTATAGACGTTACGGCTGCAATCTTCATCTGTTTGTATGGATATAGCTTCTCAGGTATTGTTTTTATCCTATGCTATCGTTTTTTTTCCCAGGAAGGTTGTTCTTCATGCCCCAGTCTACATCCGTACTTAGACGTAATGGATTTACATTTAAGCAGTTTTTTGTGGCACATGATCGTTGTGCAATGAAAGTCGGAACGGACGGTATTTTATTAGGGGCCTGGGCCCCCGTTGCGGGCGTAAAACGGATCCTGGATATTGGTACCGGGAGCGGCCTGTTGGCGCTGATGCTGGCCCAGCGCACTGATGAAAATGTCATCATTGACGCCGTGGAGCTTGATGTTGACGCCGCGCAGCAGGCGCAGGAGAACATCGCGCAATCTCCGTGGATGCATCGCGTCAGCGTTCATACAGCAGATGCGCAGCAATGGATACCGCGCCAGACCGTGCGTTTTGATTTGATTATCAGCAATCCACCCTATTATGAACAGGGAGTGGAATGCGCCACGCCGCAGCGCGAGCAGGCACGTTACACGACCGCACTTGATCATGAAGCATTGCTGGCACTGGCGGCGGGGAGTATTACAGAAGATGGTTTTTTTTGTGTTGTGCTGCCGGAACAAATTGGTAATGCATTTACCCAGCAGGCATTAAGTATGGGCTGGCATTTGCGTTTACGTACGGATGTGGCAGAAACTGAGGCCCGGCTACCACATCGTGTATTGTTGGCATTCTCCCCGCAGGCCGGGGAGTGCTTTAGCGACAGGTTGGTTATCCGTGGGCCAGACCAACGTTACTCTGAAGGTTACACGGCGCTGACCCAGGCGTTTTATCTGTTTATGTGATGACTTAGCGGTGAGAGGATGGACGGGCCTGACTCGGGAAGTTGTTCAGGATAATCCAGCGTGTAGTGCAGGCCCCGACTCTCTTTGCGCATCATTGCGCAGCGTACAATCAGCTCGGCAACCTGCACCAGGTTGCGCAGTTCCAGCAAATTGTTCGACACGCGGAAATGAGCGTAATACTCGTCGATTTCCTGTTGCAGCATGGTGATACGGCGCAGAGCGCGTTCCAGGCGCTTGGTTGTACGCACAATTCCGACGTAGTCCCACATAAATAAGCGCAGCTCATGCCAGTTATGCTGAATCACCACCAACTCATCCGGATTTTCCACACGACTTTCATCCCAGGCGGGAAGTGTGGTGACGCCGCGTGCGTAAGGCATTCGCCTGTCGATATCTTCAGCGGCTGACCAGCCGTAAACCAGGCACTCAAGCAATGAGTTCGACGCCATACGGTTGGCGCCATGCAGGCCGGTGTAGCTCACTTCGCCGATGGCATACAGACCGTCGACGTCCGTGCGGCCAAAGTCATCAACCATCACGCCGCCGCAGGTATAGTGCGCGGCAGGAACGATAGGGACCGGCTCTTTGGTCAAATCGATGCCCAGTCCGAGCAGTTTTTCATAAATCATCGGGAAATGCTGACGAACAAATGCTTCCGGTTTGTGGCTGATGTCGAGGAACATGCAGTCAGCGCCCAGGCGTTTCATCTCGTGGTCAATGGCACGGGCGACAATATCGCGGGGAGCCAGTTCGCCACGCTCGTCAAAATCGGGCATAAAGCGCGAGCCGTCCGGGCGCTTCAGGTGTGCGCCTTCGCCACGCAGCGCCTCGGTCAGCAGGAAATTGCGCGCCTGCGGATGATACAGCGCAGTTGGGTGAAACTGGTTAAATTCAAGATTGGCGACACGACATCCTGCGCGCCAGGCCATCGCAATCCCGTCCCCCGAGGAGATATCAGGATTGGTGGTGTACTGATACACTTTTGACGCGCCGCCGGTAGCTAACACCACTGACTTCGCATGGCAGGTTTCGACAGCTTCTTTATTACGATTCCAGATCCAGGCGCCGACCACCCGACGCGTTCCCGGCAGACCGATCTTATCGGAGACAATCAGGTCTACGGCATTGCTACGTTCAAGAACCCGAATGTTGGGATGATTTTGCGCCCGGCTGACAAGGGTGGTTTCGACTTCTTTACCGGTGGCATCCGCAGCATGCAGGATGCGTCGATGGCTATGACCACCTTCACGGGTCAGGTGATAACTCTCTTCACCGTTGGGCTGAACCTGTGTATCAAACAACACGCCCTGATCGATAAGCCACTGCACACAGGTGCGGGCATTGCTGGCGACAAATTCAACCGCATGACGATCGCACAGTCCGGCCCCGGCAACCAGCGTGTCTTCAACGTGGGAGTCGATACTGTCGGTTTCATCGAAAACCGCGGCAATACCGCCCTGAGCATAAAACGTCGAGCCTTCGCTAACAGGACCTTTGCTCAGTACAATAACCTGATGTTTCTCAGCCAGCCGCAGCGCCAGTGAGAGTCCGGCAGCTCCGCTGCCAATGATCAGCACGTCACAGGATAATTCAGGAGTTGTATTCATGATTTTTGTTTAATTTACTAAACACTGTTTGCTCACAATAGCACCACGACGCGCGTTACTGCACGTTTTATTTTTAGATGTGTTGCAATGGCTAAACATGAAAGAAAAGTAAGACGAGGATGAAATGAGCAAAATTATTTTGTGAAGCAGGCCGTTAGCATCAGATTATGTGATGAAATAAAGTGGCCGTTGGGTTACTCTGCAAGCGGTGAAATGGGCATTTCTTACAGATAGTGCGTTGATCGGGTTATGTAGACTTATAATGAGAGATAAGACCTGTCTACAACATGACAAACAAAAAACAAATGCGTAACGGAACTTTACGAAACTTGAGCACTCTAAGCATTTGCTTGCTCATAGTGAAGCTTATGGAGTGGCGTTTCGACAGCGCGTGGAAATTTGGTTTGGGGAGACTTTACCTCGGATGAGCGAGCAGTTAACGGACCAGGTCCTGGTAGAACGGGTCCAAAAGGGAGATCAGAAAGCCTTTAACCTACTGGTAGTCCGCTATCAGCATAAGGTGGCGAGTCTGGTTTCTCGCTATGTACCGTCGGGCGATGTACCCGATGTAGTACAAGAAGCATTTATCAAGGCCTATCGTGCGCTGGACTCGTTCCGGGGGGATAGTGCTTTTTATACCTGGCTGTATCGTATCGCAGTCAATACAGCGAAGAATTACCTGGTCGCTCAGGGGCGTCGTCCACCTTCCAGTGATATAGATGCGATTGAAGCAGAAAACTACGAAAGTGGCGGTGCACTGAAAGAAATTTCGAACCCTGAGAACTTAATGTTGTCAGAAGAACTGAGACAGATAGTTTTCCGAACTATTGAGTCCCTCCCGGAAGATTTACGCATGGCAATAACCTTGCGGGAGCTGGATGGCCTGAGCTATGAAGAGATAGCCGCTATCATGGATTGTCCGGTAGGTACGGTGCGTTCACGTATCTTCCGAGCGAGGGAAGCTATTGATAATAAAGTTCAACCGCTTATCAGGCGTTGACGATAGCGGGATACTGGAAAAGGTATTAGGCATGCAGAAAGAAAAACTTTCCGCTTTAATGGATGGCGAAACGCTGGATACTGAGTTGCTTAAAGAGCTAACTCATGACCCGGAAATGCAAAAAACCTGGGAGAGTTATCACCTGATTCGCGATTCCATGCGAGGTGATACCGCCGACGTTCTCCATTTCGATATTTCCGCCCGCGTAATGGCTGCCATCCAGGATGAGCCAGTACGTCAGACGGCGCCATTGATTCCTGAGGCCCAGCCAGCACCGCACCAGTGGCAGAAAATGCCATTCTGGAAGAAAATGCGTCCGTGGGCCGCGCAGCTTACCCAAATGGGCGTGGCTGCGTGTGTATCACTTGCAGTTATTGTTGGCGTCCAGCACTATAATGGTCAATCTGAAACGTCCCAGCAGCCCGAAACGCCGGTATTCAATACATTACCGATGATGGGTAAAGCCAGTCCGGTAAGCCTGGGTGTACCTTCTGACGCGACAGCCAGCGGCGGTCAGCAACAGCAGGTACAGGAGCAGCGTCGTCGTATTAATGCCATGTTGCAGGATTACGAACTGCAACGTCGACTGCACTCTGAACAGCTTCAGTTTGAGCAGGCGCAAACACAGCAAGCCGCTGTGCAGGTGCCAGGAATTCAAACTTTAGGAACGCAATCGCAGTAATGAAGCAACTTTGGTTTGCCATGTCACTTGTGGCTGGTAGCCTGTTTTTCTCTGTAAACGCCTCGGCCAATCCTGCGTCCGGGGCGTTGTTGCAGCAGATGAATCTGGCCAGCCAGTCGCTAACCTATGAGCTGTCATTTGTCAGCATCAATAAACAGGGCGTTGAATCCCTACGTTATCGCCATGCCCGCCAGGATAACCGTCCGTTAGCGCAACTGCTGCAATTGGATGGACCGCGCCGGGAAGTGGTGCAACGTGGCAATGAAATTAGCTATTTCGAGCCTGGGCTCGAACCGTTCACGCTGAACGGCGACTATATCGTTGACTCTCTGCCATCCCTGATTTACACCGACTTCAAACGCCTTGCACCCTACTATGATTTTATCTCAGTAGGCCGCACCCGCATTGCCGATCGGCTCTGTGAAGTGATCCGCGTTGTCGCTCGTGACGGCACCCGTTACAGCTATATCGTCTGGATGGACACGGAGACCAAGCTACCGATGCGTGTCGATCTTCTTGATCGTGATGGCGAAACGCTGGAACAGTTCCGCGTCATCGCCTTTACCGTAAACAACGGCGTTAGCGACAGCATGCAGACGCTGGCGAAAGCTAATCTACCGCCGTTGCTGTCGGTTCCTGCGGGTGAAAAAACCAACTTCAACTGGAGCCCGTCGTGGGTGCCGCAAGGCTTTAGCGAAGTCTCCAGCAGTCGACGCCCGCTGCCAACCATGGATAACATGCCGATTGAATCACGCCTTTATTCGGATGGCCTGTTCAGTTTCTCCGTGAACGTAAACCGCGCGACGCAAAATAGCACCGATCAACTGCTGCGAACCGGGCGTAGAACGGTCAGCACCAGCGTGCGTGATAACGCGGAAATTACGATAGTGGGCGAGCTTCCACCACAAACGGCGAAGCGTATCGCGGACAATATCAAGTTCAGGGCCGCACAATGATCAAAGAGTGGGCAACAGTTGTTTCCTGGCAAAATGGTCTGGCGACGGTCAGCTGTGATGTGAAAGCGTCATGTAGCAGCTGTGCTTCCCGAGCCGGGTGTGGGAGCCGCGTGCTGAATAAACTTGGACCGCAGACCACACATACTATTGTGGTACCCAGCGATGAGCCATTGGCCCCTGGTCAAAAAGTTGAGCTGGGCATTGCCGAGAGGAGCCTGTTGGGATCGGCGATGCTGGTTTATATGTCTCCACTGGCGGGTCTCTTTCTTTTCGCGGCACTGTTCCAGGTGCTATTTGGCTCGGATCTGGCGGCACTAAGCGGGGCTGTACTGGGTGGCGTGGGCGGATTCCTGATCGCCCGTGGATATTCCCGTAAGCTTGCTGAACGTGAAGCCTGGCAGCCGGTCATTCTGAATGTTGCCCTCCCACCCGATCTTATTCGCGTCGAAACCCAGCAGTGATATCTTTGCCGGATGGCGCTGCGCTTATCAGGCCTACCGCGTTTTCAGATGCAGGCGTAGGCCGGATAAGGCGTTTATGCTGCCATCCGGCAAAAGTTTCACCGACTTTGTAAGGTTGTTTCCAGTTCCCGCTATCCTTGCTCTATGAACATTTCCTCGCCTCAGCGTTGTAGTGTAGAATGCGGCGTTTCACTTAAACAGACGTTAAGCTCAGATCAGCGACTTCTCAGAGCCTGCTCAGGCGGGCGTAAGGCACAATAATTACTCTATATGAAGAACATACGTAACTTTTCAATCATAGCTCACATCGACCACGGTAAATCGACGCTGTCTGACCGTATTATCCAGATCTGCGGTGGCCTTTCTGACCGTGAAATGGAAGCGCAGGTTCTCGACTCGATGGATCTTGAGCGTGAGCGCGGTATTACTATCAAAGCGCAGAGCGTGACGCTCGATTTCAAAGCATCTGATGGTGAAACCTATCAGCTTAACTTTATCGACACCCCGGGCCACGTCGACTTCTCATATGAAGTTTCCCGCTCGCTTGCCGCCTGTGAAGGCGCACTGCTGGTGGTTGACGCCGGACAGGGTGTAGAAGCGCAAACGCTCGCCAACTGCTACACCGCCATGGAAATGGATCTGGAAGTGGTGCCAGTACTGAACAAAATTGACCTGCCAGCCGCTGACCCTGAGCGCGTAGCGGAAGAAATTGAAGATATCGTCGGCATCGACGCCACCGACGCAGTACGCTGCTCGGCGAAAACCGGCGTGGGCGTGACCGACGTGCTGGAACGTCTGGTGCGCGACATTCCGCCGCCGGAAGGCGATCCGGAAGGCCCATTGCAGGCGCTGATCATCGACTCCTGGTTCGATAACTACCTGGGCGTGGTTTCGCTGGTGCGTATTAAAAACGGCACCATGCGTAAAGGCGACAAGATTAAAGTGATGAGCACCGGTCAGGTTTATAACGCCGACCGTCTGGGTATCTTCACGCCGAAACAGGTTGACCGTACCGAGCTGAAATGCGGCGAGGTAGGTTGGTTGGTTTGTGCGATTAAAGACATCCTTGGCGCCCCGGTGGGTGATACCTTAACGTCTGCGCGTAACCCGGCAGAGAAAGCGCTACCAGGTTTCAAGAAGGTGAAACCGCAGGTTTATGCCGGTCTGTTCCCGGTCAGCTCTGACGATTACGAAAACTTCCGTGATGCGCTCGGCAAGCTGAGCCTGAACGACGCTTCCTTGTTCTATGAGCCGGAAAGCTCAACCGCGCTGGGCTTTGGCTTCCGCTGCGGCTTCCTCGGCCTGTTGCACATGGAGATCATTCAGGAACGTCTGGAACGTGAATACGATCTGGATCTGATCACTACCGCGCCGACCGTAGTTTACGAAGTGGAAACCACGGCGAAGGAGACAATCTACGTCGATAGCCCGTCCAAGCTGCCGCCGCTGAACAACATCTACGAACTGCGCGAGCCGATCGCCGAGTGTCACATGCTGCTGCCGCAGGCTTACCTTGGTAACGTCATCACGCTGTGTATCGAGAAACGTGGCGTACAGACCAACATGGTTTATCACGGTAACCAGGTCGCGCTGACCTATGAAATTCCGATGGCGGAAGTGGTACTCGACTTCTTCGACCGCCTGAAGTCGACCTCCCGCGGCTATGCGTCGCTGGACTATAACTTCAAACGCTTCCAGGCGTCTGACATGGTGCGTGTTGATGTCCTCATCAACAACGAACGTGTTGATGCGCTGGCGCTGATCACTCACCGCGACAACTCCCAGAGCCGTGGCCGTGAGCTGGTCGAAAAGATGAAAGATCTGATCCCGCGCCAGCAGTTTGATATCGCGATCCAGGCGGCCATCGGCACGCACATCATCGCACGTTCAACGGTGAAGCAACTGCGTAAAAACGTTCTGGCGAAATGCTACGGTGGCGATATCAGCCGTAAGAAAAAGCTGCTGCAAAAACAGAAAGAGGGTAAAAAGCGCATGAAGCAGATCGGTAACGTCGAACTGCCGCAGGAAGCGTTCCTCGCCATTCTGCATGTCGGTAAAGACAGCAAATAATCTTAAGGAGTTGGCATGGCGAACATGTTTGCCCTGATTCTGGTGATTGCCACACTAGTGACGGGCATTTTATGGTGCGTAGATAAATTCATTTTCGCGCCAAAACGCCGGGAGCGTCAGGCAGCAGCACAAGCTGCTGCAGGTGATTCACTGGATAAAGCAACGCTGAAAAAAGTGGCCCCTAAGCCGGGCTGGCTGGAAACTGGCGCATCCGTTTTCCCGGTATTAGCTATCGTGCTGGTGGTGCGTTCGTTTATTTATGAACCGTTCCAGATCCCGTCAGGTTCGATGATGCCGACGCTGTTGATTGGCGACTTTATTCTGGTGGAGAAATTCGCCTACGGGATTAAAGATCCGATTTACCAGAAAACGTTGATCGAAACCGGCCATCCGAAACGCGGTGATATCGTGGTGTTTAAATACCCGGAAGATCCGCGCCTGGACTACATCAAACGCGCTGTCGGTTTACCGGGAGACAAAGTGACGTACGATCCGGTGGCAAAAGAGGTGACTATTCAGCCTGGTTGCAGCTCCGGTCAGGCGTGTGAAAATGCGCTGCCGGTAACCTACTCTGATGTTCAGCCCAGTGATTTTGTGCAGACCTTTGCTCGTCGTAACGGCGGGGAAGCGACCAGCGGTTTCTTTGAAGTTCCGTTGAACGAAACGAAAGAGAACGGTATTCGCCTCACCGAACGTAAAGAAACGCTCGGTGAGGTAACGCACCGCATTTTGACCGTGCCAATCGCGCAGGATCAGGTAGGGATGTACTACCGTCAGCCTGGCCAGCAGCTAGCGACCTGGATCGTCCCACCGGGACACTACTTCATGATGGGTGATAACCGTGACAATAGCGCGGACAGCCGTTACTGGGGATTTGTGCCGGAAGCGAATCTGGTGGGTAAAGCGACTGCAATCTGGATGAGCTTCGACAAGCAAGAGGGTGAATGGCCGACCGGCGTGCGTTTAAGCCGTATTGGCGGTATTCATTAATTGCTAATTATCGTTCACGTTGTCGTCACTAAGGCGACAGCGTGAATTATTTCTCGGATAAATTCCCGCAGACTAACGACATCCCTTGTCGTTGTGTATAGAATATTCCCCCGAAGTTTTAGGTTGGCACCGACAGGTTGCCACGGCACACGAAACAGCGTTGGTTTGTATACAAAAGCATTCAGACGATGCCAGATGGCTAAATGAATGGCGTATATCAGGTCTGTTTCGTGTGCTGAATTGTTGACGCATTCATTTATTGGTATCGCATGAACCCCATCGTAATTAATCGGCTTCAACGGAAGCTGGGCTACACTTTTAATCATCAGGAGCTGTTGCAGCAGGCATTAACTCACCGTAGCGCCAGCAGCAAACATAACGAGCGTTTAGAATTTTTAGGCGACTCTATTTTGAGCTTTGTCATCGCTAATGCGTTATATCACCGTTTCCCGCGTGTGGATGAAGGTGATATGAGCCGCATGCGCGCGACGCTGGTTCGCGGTAATACGCTGGCAGAATTAGCCCGTGAGTTTGACCTCGGTGAATGTTTACGTTTGGGACCAGGCGAGCTGAAAAGCGGCGGTTTCCGTCGTGAGTCGATCCTGGCGGACACCGTTGAAGCTTTGATCGGCGGCGTCTTCCTCGACAGCGATATTCAAACCGTTGAGCAACTGATCCTAAATTGGTATCAAACCCGTCTGGATGAAATTAGCCCAGGCGACAAACAAAAAGATCCGAAAACGCGCCTGCAGGAATATTTGCAGGGTCGCCACCTGCCGCTGCCGTCCTATCTGGTGGTGCAGGTCCGTGGTGAAGCTCACGATCAAGAATTTACTATCCACTGCCAGGTCAGCGGCCTGAGTGAACCGGTGGTTGGCACAGGTTCGAGCCGTCGTAAGGCTGAGCAGGCTGCCGCCGAACAGGCGTTGAAAAAACTGGAGCTGGAATGAGCATCGATAAAACTTACTGCGGATTTATTGCCATCGTCGGCCGCCCGAACGTTGGCAAATCCACCTTGTTGAATAATCTGCTTGGGCAGAAGATTTCTATTACCTCTCGTAAGGCTCAGACAACACGTCACCGTATTGTTGGCATCCATACCGAAGGCGCGTATCAGGCGATTTATGTTGATACCCCGGGCCTGCATATGGAAGAAAAACGAGCCATTAACCGTTTGATGAACAAGGCGGCGAGCAGCTCGATTGGTGATGTTGAGCTGGTGATTTTCGTTGTGGAAGGCACTCGCTGGACGCCGGACGACGAAATGGTGCTCAACAAGCTGCGTGATGGTAAAGCCCCGGTAATTCTGGCGGTGAACAAAGTAGACAATGTTCAGGAAAAAGCCGATCTGCTGCCGCACCTGCAGTTCCTGGCCAGCCAGATGAACTTTCTCGACATCGTCCCGATCTCTGCCGAAACCGGTCTGAATGTTGATACCATTGCGGGTATCGTACGTAAGCATCTGCCGGAAGCAATTCATCACTTCCCGGAAGATTACATCACCGATCGTTCACAGCGCTTTATGGCCTCTGAAATCATCCGTGAGAAGCTGATGCGTTTTCTGGGCGCTGAACTGCCGTATTCCGTCACCGTTGAGATTGAGCGTTTTATTTCTAACGAGCGCGGCGGCTACGATATCAACGGTCTGATCCTTGTCGAACGTGAAGGGCAGAAGAAGATGGTAATTGGCAACAAAGGGGCCAAAATTAAAACCATCGGTATTGAAGCGCGTAAAGACATGCAGGAAATGTTCGAAGCGCCTGTTCACCTCGAACTGTGGGTGAAAGTGAAATCCGGCTGGGCCGATGACGAACGCGCGCTGCGCAGCCTCGGTTACGGCGACGATCTCTGAGAATAACCCCGATGGAGGGCTGGCAACGCGCTTTTGTCCTGCACAGCCGCCCGTGGAGCGAAACCAGCCTCGTGCTGGACGTCTTCACGGAAGAATCGGGCCGCGTGCGCCTTGTTGCCAAAGGCGCGCGTTCCAAACGTTCTAATCTCAAAGGCGCACTCCAGCCTTTTACTCCGTTACTGCTTCGCTTTGGTGGGCGTGGTGAGGTCAAAACCTTGCGTAGCGCCGAAGCCGTCTCTCTGGCACTCCCTCTAAGCGGTATTACGTTATACAGCGGCCTGTATATCAACGAGCTTATCTCGCGCGTGCTTGAATACGAGACTCGCTTTTCTGAACTCTTTTTCGACTACCTGAACTGTATTCAGGCGCTGGCAGGCGCGACGGGGTCGCCCGAACCCGCCCTACGCCGCTTTGAACTGGCTTTACTCGGTCATCTGGGTTACGGCGTGGATTTTACCCACTGCGCGGGCAGCGGCGAGCCGGTAGATGACACCATGACCTATCGTTATCGGGAAGAGAAAGGATTTATCGCAAGCGTCGTGATTGATAACGCCACCTTTACCGGACGCCATCTGAAAGCGCTTGAGTCGCGTGAATTTCCGGATGTTGATACGCTTCGCGCTGCGAAACGCTTTACCCGCATGGCGTTAAAGCCGTATCTTGGTGGTAAGCCGTTAAAAAGCCGGGAACTGTTCCGGCAATTTATGCCAAAACGCGCAGTAAAAATTAAAAATGATTAACGAGGATTGTCATGGCTGAATTACTGTTAGGCGTCAACATTGACCACATTGCCACTTTACGTAATGCTCGCGGCACCGCATACCCGGACCCGGTTCAGGCGGCGTTTATCGTTGAACAGGCGGGCGCAGACGGCATTACTGTGCATCTGCGTGAAGACCGTCGCCATATCACCGACAGAGACGTGCGTATTCTGCGTCAGACGCTGGATACGCGTATGAATCTGGAAATGGCGGTAACCGAAGAGATGCTGGCGATTGCCGTTGAGACTAAGCCGCATTTTTGCTGCCTGGTGCCGGAAAAGCGCCAGGAAGTTACCACTGAAGGTGGTCTGGATGTCGCCGGTCAACGCGACAAGATGCGTGACGCCTGTAAACGCCTGGCGGATGCCGGCATCCTGGTTTCACTGTTTATCGATGCCGATGAAGAACAGATCAAAGCCGCTGCTGAAGTTGGCGCGCCGTTTATTGAAATTCACACCGGCTGTTACGCTGATGCGAAAACTGACGCGGAACAGGCCAGCGAACTGGCGCGTATTGCGAAAGCGGCAACTTTTGCCGCAAGCCTTGGCCTGAAGGTGAATGCGGGTCACGGTCTGACGTATCACAACGTTAAGGCCATCGCGCGGATCCCGGAAATGCACGAACTGAACATCGGTCATGCCATTATCGGACGCGCAGTGATGAGCGGTCTGAAAGACGCGGTAGTAGAAATGAAACGCCTGATGCTGGAAGCGCGTGGTTAATGGCGATTTTGGGATTAGGTACGGATATCGTGGAGATTGCCCGCATTGAAGCGGTGATCTCCCGCTCCGGTGACCGTCTGGCAAGACGCGTGCTCAGCGACAACGAATGGGCAATCTGGGAAACGCATCAGCAGCCGGTGCGTTTTCTGGCAAAGCGTTTTGCGGTTAAAGAGGCAGCAGCAAAAGCCTTTGGTACGGGTATTCGCAACGGCCTGGCGTTTAACCAGTTCGAGGTCTTTAACGATGAACTCGGTAAGCCGCGTCTGCGGTTATGGGGGGAGGCGTTAAGCCTGGCGGAAAAACTCGGCGTCGCACATATGCATGTGACGCTGGCCGATGAGCGTCACTACGCCTGCGCCACGGTGATTATTGAAAGTTAGATTTTGTCCGCGTGATGCATCTGGACGAATTTATCCCACAACTGCTCTTCACTCTCTAAATGTGCCGGATCTTTCAAAATAGTATTGGGGATCGGGCACACCTTCTGGCAGGTTGGCGTGTCATAATGGCCTACGCATTCCGTACATTTGTCACTGTTAATCTCGTAAATGCTGTCACCCATCGAAATCGCCTCATTCGGGCATTCAGGTTCGCACATATCGCAATTGATACATTTTTTAGTGATTAACAGGGCCATCAGGAAACTCTCAAAACATCACAAATCGGGCGGGCATTATACGCGCATTCTTTGCTCAGACCAGTTTTTTTACCAGCGCTTCGCTGTGACGAATGCGTTCCGGAGCATGCTCCAGATCCTGCTGCACCAGTGCCATAAACAGTAAATCGGTGAGCATCATTTGCGCATGGGTGGAGGAGATCGCGGCGCTGCGCGTGGCCTGCTCCTCGGCAATCGTATACAGACAATGACTTGCGCGTTGCTGCAGGGCATTGGGCGTAAATCCGGTGATGGCGAGAATTTTGGCCCCGGTACGCAGCGTTTCATCTGCCGCCAGATTAAGCTCGCGGCGTTCACCGGTGTACGAAATAGCCAGCAGTAGATCGCCTGGCGAAAGCGCCTGCACCGTCGCCAGCAGCGCGTGCATATCGCGTTCAACCACCGCGTTAAAACCAATCTTCAACAGCTTCCAGGCAAAATTCTGCGCTACCAGACCCGATGCGCCAATACCGGTCAGAATAATACGTCGGGCAGAGCGCAGCATCGTGACGCTCTCCAACAGTTTTTCTTCGCTGTTAATATCCAGCGTCGCATGCATCGCCGCCACGTTCTCCTTAATCAGCTTTTCACCCACCAGACGCATAGGGTCATCACCTCGGATCTGATTATGCACCGGAACAGAATGGGGGTTGGGATTGCTGGCCAGCGCTTCGCTAATCGCCAGTTTGAGTGCCGGAAATCCTTTAAAGCCTAATTTTTGCGCGAACTTCACCACGCTGGACTGGCTGACGCCCGCTTCAAAAGCCAACTGCTGTGAGCTGAGATGACGCGCGGTATCCGGCTGAGCGAGGAGATAATCCGCAAGTTTTTTATCGCTTTGCGCGAGATCCGGGTAACGCTGACGAATGCGAATTAAACAGTTCATGCTGTCTCCTGGCGAAAACGTGATGGCGATTACAAAACAAAATTTCACTCGCCTGGATGAATATAATATTCCATTATGACAGATTATTATGAATTAAAAATTCCTAAGGACCAAAAAATGAATCTCGGTGCATTAGTTTCAGAAACCCGTAATCCTCAGACCATGGATCTTGATGCGCTCTCCACGCTGGAGTTGGTTCATCGTTTTAATCAACAGGATACGCTGGTAGCAGAAGCAGTAAAAGCCACTCTTCCTGAAGTTGCGCTAGCGGTCGATGCGGCGGCTGATGCGCTTAAAGCGGGCGGACGCATTATATACATGGGCGCGGGTACCAGTGGGCGTCTTGGGGTTCTGGATGCGTCTGAATGCCCACCGACTTTCGGCGTACCGCACGGTCTGGTGGTTGGCCTGATAGCCGGAGGACCGGGCGCGTTGCTGAAGGCGGTTGAGGGCGCGGAAGATAACCCGCAGTTAGGTGAAGACGATCTGCGTACGATCAACCTTACCACAGTGGATCTGGTGGTTGGTCTGGCGGCTTCAGGTCGTACGCCGTATGTGATTGGCGGGCTGAAATATGCCCGGACGGTGGGCTGTACGACGGTGGCGATTTCCTGCAATCCGGACTCTCCTATCGCTCATGAAGCGGATATTGCCATCTCCCCCGTGGTGGGGCCGGAGGCCCTGACGGGGTCTACTCGACTGAAATCCGGCACCGCGCAAAAACTGGTGCTCAATATGATCTCCACCGGTGCGATGGTGAAGTTTGGCAAGGTGTATCAGAACCTGATGGTGGATATGCAGGCCACCAACGTCAAACTGGTCGATCGGGCGTGTCGCATGGTGGTTGAAGCCACTGGTATTGCGCGTGAGCAGGCGCAAGCGCTGTTAAAGCAGACTGACTTTGAGGTTAAACCCGCCATTTTAATGGCGCTCACCGGCCTGGACGCCGCTGCCGCCCGCGAAAAGCTTGCCGCTCACCAGGGTTTTTTACGCGCGGCGTTAGAACACTAAGAGGTGTATATGGATAAGACGGCGGTGCTGGCCAGCGACATTCTGCTGGGCGTTGGCGGAGAGAAAAATATTCTGCGCCTGGAAAACTGTATGACCCGTGTCAGGGTGGAAGTCCGGGATGAGGGTCAGCTCGATGTATCCCGGCTCAAGCAACTGTCCGGCGTCAGCGGCTACGTGAAGCAGGGCGCGCAACACCAGATCATCGTCGGCCCCGGTAAAGCCGCCAGGGTGGTGGATGCTATGCGCTCCCTGATTGCCGATGACGGCGAGCGCACCGATGTACATGATATCGAGCGCACGAAGTCAGCGGCTAAAGCGAAATACAAAGCGCCGATGAGCGATGCGTTGCGTAAGCTGGCGAACGTCTTTATCCCTCTTATTCCGGCGTTTATCGCCTCCGGTTTAATTACCGGCATTATTAACATCCTTAAGCGGCCGGATATCGTCGGGGATTTTGCGACCCACTATCCGAATTTACTTGGACTGATGGGCATATTTGGCAGCGCCGTGTTTGCCATTATGAATATTCTGGTCGGGGTCAATACCGCTAAAGTCTTCGGCGGTTCTCTGGCGATGGGCGGAGTGATGGCGGGGATCCTCTCCAGCCCGCAACTGGCGCAAATTACCCTGTTTGGCGAAACGTTGCAGCCGGGGCGCGGCGGGGTAATCGCCGTGCTGTTGGTGGTAGCGTTGATGTGCTGGATCGAACGCAAATTCCGTGAACTGCTGCCGGAATCACTGGAGCTGATCCTTAACCCACTGCTGACCACCATTATTACCGGGGCTATTGCGATAGTGGCGCTGCAACCGTTGGGCGGTTGGATTTCCGAATCTATCGCTCACGGCGCATCCTGGGCTATCGATCGCGGCGGTTTTCTGGTCGGCGCTATACTGGCGGGAACCTTCCTGCCGCTGGTGCTCACCGGGCTTCATCAGGGATTAGTGCCTATCCACGTCGAACTGGTGCAGGCGCACGGTTATAACGCGCTCTTCCCAATCCTTGCAATGGCGGGTGTTGGGCAAATCGGTGCTGCGATTGCGGTGCTGATGAAAACCCGCAACGCACGACTAAAAAAGGTGATCAAAGGGGCGTTGCCGGTTGGATTATTGGGGATTGGCGAACCGCTGATTTTTGGCGTTACGCTGCCGTTGGGTAAGCCTTTTATCGGTGCCTGTCTTGGCGGAGCGGTAGGCGGGGCGCTGATAAGCTACTGGAAAGTGGCGACGGTTATCACCTTTGGTATCTCAGGATTACCGCTGGCATTAACGATTGTTACCGGAAAAGTGATGCTCTATCTGTTAGGCTATCTGGTAGCAGTTATTGCCGGGTTTCTGTTTACCTGGCTATTGGGGTTCAACGATCCAGAGGAATAAAGCTTGACCAATCACCAGCGCCGCGTTGTCTTTTTTGATTTGGATGGCACGTTACATCAGCAGGATATGTTCGGGAGTTTTATTCGTTATCTGCTGCGCCGCCAGCCGCTGAACGTGCTGCTTGTGCTGCCTCTGTTACCGGTGATTGCGCTGGCGTTGTTGATAAAAGGACGCGCGGCCCGCTGGCCAATGAGTCTGCTGTTGTGGGGATGCACTTTTGGTCGTAGCGAGGCGCGTCTGAAAGCGCACCAGGCCGATTTTGTACGTTGGTTTCGCGATAACGTGACGGCGTTTCCGCTCGTACAGCAGCGGCTGACCACTTATCTGTTGAGTTCTGACGCCGACATCTGGCTTATCACCGGTTCCCCACAGTCGCTGGTGGAGCAGGTTTACTTTGATACTCCGTGGCTACCGCGCGTCAATCTGATCGCCAGTAAAATGGCGCGGGGATACGGTGGCTGGGTGCTGCCTCTGCGCTGTCTGGGGCATGAGAAAGTGACACAGCTGGAACGCCAGATTGGCACGCCGCTGCAACTTTATAGTGGTTATAGCGACAGTAAGCAGGACAACCCGCTGCTCTCTTTTTGTCAGCATCGCTGGCGCGTCACGCCGCGTGGGGAACTGCAACAACTCGAATAGAGTAAACGATAGCGTCTGTGTATAATGCGCCCGCTTTGATTACTGGAGTTACCCCCTTTGTCTGAAGTTGAATTTTGCCACGAATACTGGATGCGTCATGCTTTAACGCTGGCTAAGCGCGCCTGGGATGAGCGTGAAGTCCCGGTGGGCGCGGTATTAGTGCATAATAACCGCGTCATTGGCGAAGGCTGGAACCGACCGATTGGTCACCATGATCCCACGGCCCATGCTGAAATTATGGCGCTGCGTCAGGGCGGCCTGGTGCTGCAAAATTACCGTCTGTTGGATGCCACGTTGTACGTCACTCTGGAGCCGTGCGTGATGTGCGCTGGCGCGATGGTGCACAGTCGTATCGGCCGGGTGGTGTTTGGCGCGCGCGATGCGAAAACGGGGGCGGCGGGTTCATTAATTGACGTGCTACATCACCCTGGAATGAATCATCGGGTTGAAGTGACAGAGGGAATCCTGCGGGATGAATGCGCCACGCTGCTCAGCGATTTCTTTCGTATGCGTCGTCAGGAAATTAAAGCCCTGAAAAAATCCGCCAATGCGTAAATGCCGGTCTGATTGCCTGATGTTTATCAGGCCGATAAGACTACTTTTCCTCTTTCTTTTGCGCTGAAAACAGCAGAGAAGGGGAGTGCGTCAGGTAGTTTGACGACGTCTGAGACAGAAACGCGGAAAGCGGGAATTTCTCTTTACCTAATAACTCCGCGGGCGACACCGCCGGATAATCCTGCGCCAGCTGCTGCGTTTCCTGCGCCTGCTTTTCTTTTTCTTGCAGATATCCCACCAGGCTTATCTGGTATTTACGGATATTTTCCACATAGGCGTAGGCTTCATGACCACGCGCATAGCCATAGGTCAGCTTGTTGTAATACGGCTTTTGACTGAGCAGCGGTAGCCGCTGTTTTACATCGGACCAGCTATTCGGATTGCCTTTGGTTTTGACCGTCAGCGCCCGTGCGTCCAGCATATGCGCATAACCCATATTGTAGGCGGCAAGCGCAAACCAGATCCGTTCTCCCTCCGGGACAGTATCCGGCACTTTACTCATCATATCCTGCAAATAACGCGCGCCGCCGCTGATGCTCTGTTCTGCATCGGTACGGTCAGTCAGCCCGAGGCTCTGGGCGGTATTTTTGGTCAACATCATCAGCCCGCGTACGCCGGTCGGGGAGGTGGCCTGCGCGTCCCAGTGCGACTCCTGATACGAGATTGCGGCAAGCAGCCGCCAGTCTATTTCTTGCGCATATTTTTCAAATAGCGGCTTAAGGTCTGGCAACACGCTATCGACGGCGCGCAAAAAGGTGCGGGTGTCGACATAGTCAAAATCATCGCCATGCCCGAGGTATTTCTCTTCCAGTCGCGCCAGAGAGCCATCTTCATTCATGGAATTAAAGAAATCCAACAAGGCGGCGGACAGAGTGTTGTCATCGTCCAGTCGACTAAACCAGGTCACCGGTTGTTCGTCGGAGACGTCCAGCGCGACGGCCAGCTCAGGGTGTACGCGTTGGTACAGGCTGATGGCGACGGAATCGGCAATGGTGTAATCCAGCTTACCGGCGATAACATCATCCAGCAGTTCAGTGGTGCCCTTTTTGTCATCCACTTTCCAGCTCAGATCGGGAAATTTTTTCTCTTTTAGCTGCTGGAGGTCGTTAACCACCACGTGCCCCGGGGCGATGGTCAGTTGGTTATCGTTCACGGTGGCCAGGGTTCGGGGGCGATATTGCCCGACCCGATACACTAACTGTTGTGAAACCGAATAATAGGTCGGGCCGGGCTGGTAATTTTTCACCCGCTCGCTGTTATACACCAGACCTGCGGCTAACAGATCTGCATCCCCGTTATCCAGGTCGTCAAACAGCTGGCTGATGTTCTGGCGCACGGTGATTTTTAACTTCACGCCTAAGTAGTTGGCGAACGCCTGGGCCAGTTCATAATCCAGACCGAATTTTTTCCCGTTGAGGGTTGCATAAGTTAATGGCGAGTCAATGGTACTGACGCGCAGTTCTCCCCGCGACTGAATGGCGGCGATACGATTTTCGGCTTTACCGAACCAAGGAATGGATGGCCAGAGGGCCGCTGCCAACAACAGCGTTAATATGCCGATGAACAGATAATTAATCTTTAATTTTTTCAATTAGTTAATTCTCTGAACCGTACGTTGTCTCTGCCTGCTGTGGTGTTGTTTAAGAAGTGAAATCGTCATTAATGAGCGGCATTTTGCTTAAACTTGCGTCAGTTGGCAACTTATTCAGAATACAGACCGCATTTGATGATAAGACGAGACCGCGATTTTATTTCGACGCAAACGGTTTCGTCGGCGCGGTAGATTCTTTATAATACCGCCCGTTTCCCCCACTTGGGCACACCAAAAGCTTAGAAGACGAGAGACTTATGATGGAAATTCTGCGTGGTTCACCTGCACTGTCTGCATTCCGTATTAACAAACTGCTGGCACGTTTTCAGGCTGCCAACCTCCAGGTCCACAATATTTACGCCGAGTACGTCCATTTTGCCGATCTGAACGCACCATTGAATGAGGATGAGCACGCACAGCTTGCACGCCTGCTGAAATATGGTCCAGCTCTTCACAGTCACGCTCCTGAGGGCAAACTGCTGCTGGTTACCCCTCGTCCGGGCACCATCTCCCCGTGGTCTTCTAAAGCGACTGATATTGCCCATAATTGCGGCCTACAACAGATTAGCCGCCTGGAACGTGGCGTTGCTTATTATGTCGAAGCTTCTACGCTGACTGCGGAGCAGTGGCAGGAGGTTGCCGACGTACTGCACGACCGCATGATGGAAACGGTTTTCTCTGCGCTAAACGATGCCGAAAAACTGTTTGCGCATCACCAGCCTGCGCCGGTCTCCAGCGTCGATCTGCTGGGTGAGGGACGCCAGGCGCTGATCGACGCTAACCTGCGTCTGGGTCTGGCGCTGGCGGAAGACGAAATCGACTATCTGCAGGATGCGTTCAGCAAACTGGGGCGCAACCCGAACGACATCGAATTGTATATGTTTGCGCAGGCTAACTCTGAGCACTGCCGCCACAAGATTTTTAACGCCGACTGGGTTATCGACGGTAAACAGCAGCCGAAGTCGCTGTTTAAGATGATCAAAAATACCTTTGAAACCACGCCGGACCACGTGCTGTCTGCCTATAAAGACAACGCCGCGGTGATGGAAGGTTCTGAAGTCGGACGTTACTTTGCCGACCACGAAACCGGTCGCTACGATTTCCATCAGGAGCCAGCCCATATCCTGATGAAGGTAGAAACCCATAACCACCCAACCGCCATCTCTCCATGGCCGGGCGCGGCAACCGGATCCGGCGGTGAAATTCGTGATGAAGGCGCTACCGGGCGCGGCGCGAAGCCGAAAGCCGGGCTGGTGGGCTTCTCTGTTTCCAACCTGCGTATTCCTGGCTTCGAACAGCCGTGGGAAGAAGATTTCGGCAAACCGGAACGTATCGTTACCGCGCTGGATATCATGACCGATGGCCCGCTGGGCGGTGCGGCGTTCAACAACGAATTTGGTCGCCCGGCGCTGACCGGCTACTTCCGTACCTACGAAGAGAAGGTTAACAGCCACAACGGTGAAGAGCTGCGCGGCTACCACAAACCGATTATGCTGGCGGGCGGGATCGGCAACATCCGTGCCGATCACGTGCAGAAAGGCGAGATCGTCGTCGGCGCGAAGCTGATCGTTCTCGGCGGCCCGGCGATGAACATCGGCCTCGGCGGCGGGGCCGCGTCCTCTATGGCCTCTGGTCAGTCTGATGCCGACCTCGACTTCGCCTCCGTACAACGCGATAACCCGGAAATGGAACGCCGCTGCCAGGAAGTTATCGACCGCTGCTGGCAGATGGGCGATGCCAACCCGATTCTGTTTATTCACGACGTCGGTGCGGGCGGTTTGTCTAACGCCATGCCGGAGCTGGTCAGCGATGGCGGTCGCGGCGGTAAATTCCAGTTGCGCGATATCCTCAGCGACGAGCCGGGTATGAGCCCGCTGGAAATCTGGTGTAACGAATCTCAGGAGCGCTACGTGCTGGCGGTTGCCGCTGACCAGTTGCCGCTGTTTGACGAGCTGTGTAAGCGTGAGCGCGCGCCGTACGCGGTGATTGGCGAAGCCACCGAAGAGCAGCATCTGACCCTGAGCGACAGCCACTTCGACAATCAGCCGATCGATATGCCGCTGGACGTGCTGCTGGGCAAAACGCCGAAGATGACCCGCGACGTGCAGACGCTGAAAGCTAAGGGCGATGCCCTGAATCGTGGCGAAATCTCGATTGCAGATGCGGTGAACCGCGTACTGCACCTGCCGACGGTCGCTGAGAAAACGTTTCTCGTAACCATCGGCGACCGTACCGTTACCGGTATGGTGGCGCGTGACCAGATGGTCGGGCCGTGGCAGATCCCCGTGGCTAACTGTGCCGTGACCACCGCCAGCCTTGATAGCTACTATGGTGAAGCGATGTCTATCGGCGAACGTGCGCCAGTCGCTCTGCTGGACTTCGCAGCTTCTGCCCGTCTGGCTGTAGGTGAAGCGCTGACTAACATCGCGGCAACGCAGATTGGCGACATCAAACGCATTAAACTCTCCGCAAACTGGATGGCGGCCGCGGGTCACCCGGGTGAAGATGCTGGGCTATACGAAGCGGTAAAAGCCGTCGGGGAAGAATTGTGTCCGGCGCTTGGCCTGACTATTCCGGTAGGTAAAGACTCGATGTCGATGAAAACCCGCTGGCAGGAAGGCAACGAGCAGCGAGAAATGACCTCGCCGTTGTCGCTGGTGATCACCGCTTTTGCCCGCGTGGAAGATGTGCGTCACACTATTACTCCACAGCTCTCTACTGAAGATAATGCCCTGTTGTTAATTGACCTTGGTCTGGGCCACAACGCACTGGGCGCAACGGCGCTGGCGCAGGTTTACCGTCAACTGGGCGACAAACCGGCCGACGTACGTGACGTGGCGCAGTTGAAAGGCTTCTACGACGCCATTCAGGCGGTGGTCGCACAGCGCAAGCTGCTGGCCTACCACGACCGCTCCGACGGTGGCTTGCTGGTGACGCTGGCGGAAATGGCTTTCACCGGGCACTGTGGTATTGAGGCTGATATCAGCACCCTGGGCGACGATCGTCTGGCAGCGCTGTTTAACGAAGAACTGGGCGCGGTGATCCAGGTTCGCGCCGCTGACCGTGATGCGGTGGAAGACATTCTGGCGGCCAACGGCCTGGCAGACTGCGTACACTACCTCGGCAAAGCCGTCGAAGGCGACCGCTTCACTCTCTCCGCTAATGGACAGTCTGTGTTCAGCGAAAGCCGTACCACCCTGCGTATGTGGTGGGCAGAAACCACCTGGCAGATGCAGCGTCTGCGCGACAACCCGGAATGCGCCGATCAGGAACACGACGCTAAAACCAACGACGCCGATCCAGGCCTCAACGTTAAACTGACGTTCGATATCAATGACGATGTTGCCGCGCCGTATATCGCCACCGGCGCACGTCCAAAAGTCGCTGTACTGCGCGAGCAGGGGGTGAACTCCCACGTCGAGATGGCGGCAGCTTTCCACCGTGCGGGCTTCGATGCTATCGACGTACACATGAGCGATCTGCTGGGCGGGCGTATCGGTCTGGGGAATTTCCAGGCGTTGGTAGCCTGCGGCGGCTTCTCTTACGGTGATGTGCTTGGCGCCGGGGAGGGCTGGGCGAAGTCGATTCTGTTCAACAACCGTGTACGTGACGAGTTTGAAACCTTCTTCCATCGTCCGCAAACGCTGGCGCTTGGGGTGTGTAACGGTTGTCAGATGATGTCTAACCTGCGCGAGCTGATCCCGGGCAGCGACCTGTGGCCGCGCTTTGTGCGTAACCACTCCGATCGTTTTGAAGCCCGCTTCAGCCTGGTCGAAGTGACGCAAAGCCCATCTTTACTGCTCAGCGATATGGTTGGATCAATGATGCCGATTGCCGTTTCTCACGGTGAAGGCCGTGTGGAAGTGCGTGACGACGCGCATCTGGCTCAGCTTGAGAGCAAAGGCCTGGTGGCGCTGCGCTACGTTGATAACTTCGGTAAGGTGACCGAAACCTACCCGGCTAACCCGAACGGTTCACCGAACGGTATTACTGCCGTTACCACTGAAAATGGCCGCGTCACCATTATGATGCCGCACCCGGAACGTGTGTTCCGCACGGTGGCTAACTCCTGGCACCCGGAAAACTGGGGCGAGGACAGCCCGTGGATGCGTATTTTCCGTAACGCGCGTAAACAGCTCGGTTAATTAGCCTGATAGCCATTAAGCCCCTCCTGCGAGGGGCTTTTTTGTGCACAGAAAACCCCCAGCTA
>NZ_SZXM01000048.1:0-67813 GCF_005281355.1 Citrobacter sp. wls615
AGCCTAGCTGGGGGTTTTCTGTGCACAAGCAAAAACCCGCCTTTTGGGCGGGTTCTTTAAAAGTGGTGCCGGACTCGGAATCATATCCACGATTAAAGTGCTGTTTGTTATTGGTTTTGTTGGCTTTTCTCTCAAACAGCGCCCCCACTAAAGCCCCCATAAAAAATAGCTTTATTTTTGTGAGGGTTATCACGAAAAATCGGCATTTTAGCGAATAGGGGCTTCGTTATGTGTGGGGTTACTTATGAACAACAGAAGAAGGGGCTTCCTCCTGAGCACGCTAACTTTTAGTAAATGATTGTTCAGGATAATCTTCAATAACAAACTTCAGCGTTTGTGTGGCGGTTATATCTGGCTCAATACAGCCCAACTAAGGCATATGAGTCATATCCTCATAAAAATCGCAGGTAGTAAAACAGTTACCGCCACTTAAAAAAACAGGTTCATCTATTTTGTATAATTTGATTTTTGCTGCCTGTTGGGATGAATCAGGTAGGAAGGCCCCTCCGGGCTCACTGAAAATCATAAAATCACCCTGTAATCGTGCACAGTGCGGGCAATGATTAGCATAATAGCTATATCCGGCAGTTTTACTGTATCCGGGACGCCAGGTGGGAGCAAAGTGCCTTATCTGGCTCAGTGAACGAGAATCGACGTCAGTAATGTTTGATATACCAGAAAAGCATGGGCTCTCAGACCATGAATAACATGTGCCATCGTTTTCATAACGGAAAAGAGTGCTGTCGTAATACTGCCATTCATTAGAGTTTTCCGTTACAGCCTCATCATCTGGATCAAGGTAATCGACATTCAGGTATTTATGTCCTCGAGGCAGGCAGAATGCATAGAGACTAATTGGCTCTCCACATTTCCAACACAGGCGTTCGTTTTCGCCAATGAAATAGTATTCATTATATAATTGATATTTTGTGCTATCTTTCAATTCCTGAATCCATGGAATAAATTGCAAGCTGGATTTGCCGTCTGGTACATACCATTTTTTTAGCTCCGGATTCCATCGGGCACCTTTCCGCTTTACTTCATCTTTCTCATTGAATGGTACGTTTAGCATTAAGTGGCTCATACACATAACCTTCTGATTCCTTGTCACTAAAATAATGTTCTCTGAGACCAGAGTAGTCAATTGATAAGTGACTCAACTGAATTGTATTGTCGATTAACGAGCTGTTATTTTGGGCTTATGTGGAAGCATTTTCTCCGGGGGTAGCCAGCAGGCAGCTAATTTTTGCCCTATGGCCATGCCTCTAAGAGCGTAGCGATTTCGCTGTTGTTCTCCAGCAACCTTTACTTCCAGTCATATTCTATAGTGGTGTATCGAAATCATTGCCTGTAAGGCGTTGCGGCCAGTGCTACAGGCTGAATGATCTCAGGTGAGGTGAGACATTAAAGATACCGTTCTCGTTTTCAAAATTTGTTTAAGCGATATGTGATTGTATTGGATATATAAACAGTAGTTTTTCGAGTCTAGTGGCATGTGTACTGGTAAATGTCCCCTTTTCATTACATTTGAAAGATGAGATAATGATTTTAGCCCATTAAATTAATGTAAAATTTCAAATAAAATCAAAAGGTTGTTTTTATGATGGACGAATTGAGTGGAATTCAAGCGGATTTAGCCCAGCTTGTTCGACTGGTGTTAACTGAACAGTATGATGATGTTCGTCTATATGTTGCTCGTTTAGTACGGAAGTATCGTGATACTGCACCGCTGCTAGCCGAACAACTTGATCTGTATTTGCGTAATAAGCCTCATCGCTCGGCTCCGGCATTGCGAAAGTTTTCTACGGCGCAAGGCGTGCCACCAGTAGTACCCGTAGATGAAGATTCTCGAATGAATCTGCTGAAAGTATTTGATGAACAGAAAAACTTAGAAAAACCAATGCTCTCTCAAGCAATTGAAGATAATTTGGATCAAATAATCCTTGAACGAAAAAATGTTCAAAAGCTTAATAAGCTAGGTCTGAGTCCCACGAAGTCGGCAATATTTGTAGGTCCTCCGGGTGTAGGTAAGACCATGACTGCTCAGTGGCTTGCTCAAAAATTGAATGTTCCTTTCTATGTCTTGGATCTAACTGCTGTCATGAGTAGCCTTCTGGGGAAAAGTGGCAATAACTTACGAGCAGCACTCGATTTTGCAAAAAAATCCCCTTGTGTTCTGTTGTTAGATGAAATTGACGCTATTGCTAAGAGAAGAAGCGATGATGCCGATATCGGGGAGTTGAAACGTTTAGTCACCGTGATTCTGCAAGAAGTTGACCAATGGCCTTCGACGGGTTTGCTTTTAGCTGCAACAAACTATGCTGATTTGATCGATCCTGCTTTGTGGCGGAGATTTGATCTGGTTGTGGAATTTCAAACTCCAGACCGAGCTGCCATTCATGAGGCAGTGAAAAGATTTATGGGGGCTGATTTTGCTATTTTTGCAATTTGGGCTGACATTCTGGCAATGATTTTCGAGGGTGAGTCTTTCAGCGATATCGAGAGATCAATAAATAGAATTAGGCGTAGTATTGCTTTGGGCACAGCCTCGGATGCCGAGATAATTGAAGATTTTGTGAAAAATAAAATAGAACAAATGCCCCGACCTAAACGTATAGATATGGCAGTCTCATTATCAAAGACTAAAAAATTATCACAACATGTGGTCTCTGGATTGACTGGCGTTAGCCGAGATACCATCAGAAAACGTTTGGCCTCAGCGTAATAATTTTAACTTAGACGAAAGGATTGATTAATGAACAAAAATAATTTCCTAATCGGTCGCGGAGAGTTATTAACCTATGACGTTAAGGGACCTCGCCGACCTCCGATGCCTAAAGAAGTGTATACATTACGTGAGGCTCAAGAACGGCTTATTCCTCAAATAGAGATTACTTCAAAATCATTAGATTCATTACCTAATATGGCTTGTCCTAATGATTTTGCGATCGCAAAATTCACACTCAATCCTAGTTTCATCGCCCGTTCATACTACCCTGTAAGTTTCTTACGTGAAGCTGGGTTATCGTCTGTGGGTAGTAGAACCGTAAGAATTAAGCCTGAAAAATGGAAAAAGAAAGCGCAGGTAACTGAGAGTTCGACTACGGAAATCTTTGTTGCTGGAAAAAGAAATGCTTTCAGAGCATTGCCTGATTTGGCTGAGTCATTTTTATCAGGAACGGATGAAGCAATAGATTTTGCTCGTTTTGAAGAAATTACCCCTTATCTTTCTCAAGAGAGGATCATTAGCAGCAAAACAGAAAATGGCGGGTTTTATGAGGTAGGTATTCACCTTCTTCCTGATAATGGTCGTGATGTTGTTCAGCAGTCTTTTTTAAAATATGCCGACTCTCTTAACGTTGAGGTATACACCAAATTAACCTTTGTTGCAGGCGGATTATGGTTTACTCCTGTAAAATGTTCTGAAGAGCAACTGGGCAAGTTATCTGAATTTTCTTTTATTAGAGTCATTAGGCCTGTTCCTCAACTACGTGGAATGAGGCCTATGCAACGTGTGTCCAGCATAAATATACCATGTGTATTGCCGATCGCTGAGCCGATATCTTCCGAACCAAAGGTTGCGATATTAGATGGCGGTTTACCCGCTGTTCACCCTTTAAATAAATGGATTAAATCTTACCGTGTTTTAGATGATAACGCAGAGGATGACGAGGGGGGATTGGCACATGGCCTGGCAGTAACATCGGCATTTTTATTTGGTCCGATATCCCCTAAAAATGCCGTTCAGAGGCCATATTCATATGTCGATAATCTTCGAATATTAGATAAGAATGTTGAGGACGAAGATCCTCTTGAATTATATAGGACATTAGGATTTATTGAAGAGGTTCTGCTGTCTCGTCAATATCAATTCTTAAACTTAAGCCTTGGGCCAGACTTACCCATTGAAGATACTGAAGTACATGCTTGGACGGCAGTTATTGATGATTTGTTAAGTGATGGCGAAACATTTATGACTGTCGCGGCAGGAAATAATGGTGGACGAGATCGAGAATCAGGCAATGCAAGAATTCAAGTCCCTTCAGATTGTGTAAATGCCGTGGCGATTGGTGCCGCCAACTCACAAGACGAAAAAAACTGGCAACGTGCAGAATACAGTGCATTTGGACCAGGTAGAAGTCCAGGGATAATAAAACCCGATCTGACAGCATTTGGCGGGGATATTGATGGATATTTCCATGTGATTGCAGAAGGTAGCTCTCCTGTTATTACGCCGCAAATGGGAACCAGTTTTTCTGCACCTTATGCTTTGAGAAGTGCTGTTGGTATTCGTTCCATTATGGGGCAAGAGTTGTCTCCACTGGCAATTAAAGCGTTGTTAGTGCATGCTGCAAATACTAATGGTCATCATGTTACTGAAGTAGGTTGGGGTAAGATACCTGAAAATCTAAATGATATAATTACTAGCCCTGATGGTGTTGCGCGAATCGTTTATCAGGGGGAGCTTAAGCCCGGAAAATATCTCAGGGCTCCATTGCCATTACCGAATGGTACGTTAAATGGAAGTATATCTCTCTCAGCTACTTTCTGTTATGCCTCGGCAACAGATCCGCAAGATTCAGCATCTTATACTAAAGCCGGTTTAGAAGTTTCTTTCCGTCCTAATGAAGATAAAAGCAAATCAGAAGGGCAAACAAACGCCGATAGTAAGGGCTTTTTTGAGTTGAAAAAATATGCTACGGAGAGTGAGCGTCGTTCTGATATGGGAAAATGGGAGACGGTTTTGCATAATAGTAAAAATATGCGAGGATCTTCTCTTAAAAATCCAGTGTTCGATATTCATTATAATGCAAGAGATTGCGGTGGCATGGCTTCAAAACCGGAGAAAATCAAGTACGCATTAATTATAACGGTTAAAGCCTCTAAACATGCTGATTTATATAATGAAATATTAAGAGCATATAATCAGATTTTGATTCCTTTACAACCGCAAGTATCGTTGCCTCTTAATGTATAAAACCAGAGCGGTAGAATAAACTATTTTAACGACAAGCCCCCTTGGGGGCTTTTTAATAGTTGCATATGGTTATTGAAAATAGTTCTCCAGAAATGAATAATGTGTTAATCATTAGAGGATGTTAACAGTTTATTTTATTTTTATAAATTTACTGCCTTTGAAGGATTTAATTAACTCTTTTTTCATATCTTCAATAACTTTTTCAGCATACTCTTTAGCCATATCCATTCCTTTAGATTTAACGACGAGCAATAAAGACGTGAAATCATTTTCACGCCCACATTGTGCACAAACGACAAAGCTACCATGATGGGGTTCATAACCGTCATAGGGAATGGCGAACTGTGTAGAATGACAGAATGTACAATGCAGACTGATATTTTTTCTTAATTCGTCCATGTGTTTGTCACTTTATCCGGCTATGCCAGAAATACCACCAGCTATACCGCCTGCAATTGCTGAAACCAGAGGATGCTCGAGTAATTTAGCGAGTCGGCTTTTGGCTTCTTTTTTCTCTTCATCAGAAGCCTCTGAGGCATCAATTTTTTGCTCCAGTTCGTGGAACACCATGTTGAAATTCTGAGTGTTTCCATTCCCAACCTGAGCAGGACCATTGACGTTGAGTGTTGCTATTTGCATACTTGCTCCGAGTTCATAGGCGCGTTTTTTACCATGCTTTACGGAAATCGCTCTGCTCTGGCCCTCTTCTGTAATTTTGATCGCGCAAAAAGTATTTCCATAATCGTTCATAATAAGAGAACGTGTTATACATATCCTAATAATTTTGTAGAGGTCATCTTTATTCCAGTCGTTCTTTTTGGTAAAAGAAACAAAATCACCAGCTCCTTCGGTAAAGTCAAAGTATGCTTGCTTAATTGTCATCCCTTGGTTTTCTAAATCATCGTTCATAAAAACTAAAAGTGTATCAATATCGTTTTGGATTTTTTCCACGTCCATTTTCCTTTCTGAGAAAATCAGAATACATTTTTGAGCATACCATGATTTTGTATAAGCTTACTGATGTGGTTTGTTCATTTCTGCGATCTGACTTCAAAAAAATGGCCTTGCCGCAGTGAGCTAATCGCGGTATCGTTTACAAGCGCCTGCAAGTTCAGGTGCCGGGTTTAGCAGCCTGACAATCAGTGCGGACAGCCGCCATTTTCCGTAGTGCGGTTTTTTTACGTCCGTAACAGTCCCATATTATGGTGGGGCGTAACGGGGGAGCGTTCGCGCTCGCCGGTTTCACTGATGCCGGTCTGCTAACCCTGTTACGTCTCACCACCCCGTTTAGCAGCGGTCTGGTGAGGTTTACAAAACCTAATCAGTGAGGCTGCCACTTATGGCTACTACCCCAATCCAGTCACACCCGTTACTAGCTGTTCCCTTCAATGCCGCCACGGACTTCACCGTCCTTGCCAGCCACTGCGAAAACTTCGTCGAAAGCCTGATTGAAAGTAAAGATATCGCGTTAAAAATGGCGCTCTGCGGCAGACTCAACGCCGCTCTGACACTGCTCCAGCCCACGCTGTTAGAACCCGTCCCGCCCCATCTTGTTGAAAGTCTGACCGTTGATACCCTCCCGGCAAACTCCCCCCAGTTTGGGCCTGAATGCACAGAGCTTTGTAGCTATTGCCTTGCCCTGACGCAGACGCTGGCGGGGCAGGGGTTTTCCTCAGAAACGGAGAAATTCCTGAGTTGGTTGTTGTATGACCTGATCAACTACTTCGCGGCAGAAATGAAAGCCCCGCGCTGGCTGCGTACCGCCGACGGTGTGAAGTTTATTGACAGGGTGGCGGCATGATGCAACCGGACTGGCATTCCGCCGACATTATCGCGGCGCTGAAAAAGCGGGGGACGTCGCTTTCGGCCGTTTCCCGCAAATCAGGGCTGGCGTCTTCCACACTGGCAAACGCCCTTAATCGCCATTGGCCCAAAGGGGAAAGGCTGATCGCCGAAGCGTTGGGTATTGCGCCAGAGCAAATCTGGCCTTCCCGTTATCTCAGACCACGTTAAAACAGACTCTCCCGATCTTCTCTTCTGTCAGCTTATGCTGGCGGAAGATCGGGAGAAGGCAAGCGAAGCGCGGCAGTCCGTCATTCACAAAATGACGAAAAAATCCACAAACAACTCAATTTCCAGAAAAAAGGTTTCCCCTTTTCATCCGTGCAAACCGGGTGTAATCTCCCTTCTGCCCTATGCTGTCGTTGACAGCGCCCTTTGCTTCGCAACCTGAAAGAAGCACCTGTTATCAGGACGGTTGATCCCTTTACCGGTGCAGACCTCTGCAAACACCGGGTCGCAGAACATCGCGGCGGAGGCCCGAAGTTATACTCGATATATTCTTTAACTGTGCCAGTTCGTTGGCTACGTTTCTACCCGACCGGAAGTCTGACGATTTCCCGGCTCATCTGTACCTGCTGATTATCAGCGCTTTTTATCTGCGCCAGATCTCTGGTCAATGCTGCACTACGCCGGAAACTTTCCGGTAAACCCTGTACCACTTGCTGCCACATCAGCGTCCTCAACTTTTACGGGCTGCGGCCTGCAAAGACGTCCGGCTTTGCTGCCGCGTGGCCGTAAGCCTGCACCAGAATGGGCTCTTTCAGAGCACGACACCTGACCGGGCGTCACTTGAGTCCTGCAACGCGGGCGCAAGTGACGCCGTTCCACCACGCCGACGCAAGCCACGGAAAATCTGGCCTGCGCCCTCAATCCCCCACACTGACACGCCTGTTTCAGGCCGCAGTCGGTTCAGAAAAGGAGAAAAAGATCGATACCGAGGGGGGCATGACGCCCCGGAGAATTTCCTGCTCACGCAGGCAGCCTGTACCGCGTACAGTCTGAAACTCCCTACACCTCAACAACCTGCCACCCCGGCGTGAAGGTATCGTTCTGGCGCAGCCACAAAGCATACGCCGGGGCCAGATTGTGCTTTTTATTGAGCGGCAAGGGGTAGCTATGGGCAAATTAGGCGGTGAAATGAAGGCGCTGGCGAAAAAAGCGGGCGGCAGTTTTAAAACGGTGGATGACCGTATTCACATTGTGCAGCGGTTCAGCCGCCATTTACGCTCGCTGAATATCCAGATCCAGAGTGTGGAGCAGATCAAGGTTCGCCATATCGAATGCTATATTCAGGCGCGTCTGGCGCAGGAGATCGGTAAACGGACGCTGCAAAACGAAATGGCTGCGCTGCGTGGCGTGCTGCAACAGGCCGGACGCAAGCAGGTGGCAGAGCATGAGCGGCTGACCAATAAATCATTGGGGCTGGCGGGCGCATTCCGCAACGGTACCAACCGGGCCATCACGCCGGAGTATTATCAGCAGGTACTGGAAACCGCCCACGACAAAGACGCAGGGCTGGCGGTAACGCTGGAACTGGCGAGGCTGATGGGGCTACGCTCGCAGGAAGCGGTACAATGCTGTCAGTCATTGAAAACGTGGAAACAGGCGCTGGAACGCGGCGAAACCCGGTTGACCGTGGTATTTGGCACCAAAGGCAAGCGTCCTCGAGAGACGGTGATACAGGATGCTGGCGCAGTCAAAAAAGCGCTGGATAATGCCTTATCTGTCGCAGAGCAACGTGACGGTAGGCTGATCGATCAGCCTAATCTTCAGAAAGCGATGAATTACTGGCGAGGGGAGATTGCAAAGGCTGGCCTGACGGGCGATTACACCCCACACTCGTTGCGCTATGCCTGGGCGCAGGACGCGCTCCGCCACTATCTGGCACAGGGATTTAGCGATAAAGAAGCGCTGGCGCTGACCTCAATGGATCTAGGCCACGGCGACGGACGCGGGCGGTATGTGGTGCAGGTTTACGGGCGACGGGAAGAAGAGGAATAATTTCCTGTTCTGGTGCAATCATGAAAAGCAAAAGGCCGAAGGGTAAAGGAACGTTAAGGGTAACAGCGCCAGACCGGAAAAGGCCAAAGGGCTGAAAGGGCTGTAACTGGCGAAGATCTGCGTTTATCCGGGAAGATCTGGCGCAGCTCAATGGATTTGGGGCTGGCGCAAATAAAAAAGCAGATCCGCTGAGATCTGCTTTCCTGAGTGACTCGCTGAATGGCTCAGGTCACCTGAACCTGCCTGTCATACCGATATGGCGCAACAAACTTCTGCCGACAGGCGTCGAGATAGTCCGACCACCACTGCATCATCTGCGTTCGTCGAGGTGCTCTGCCTTGTGGATATACGCGGCGCGAACGTTGTTACGTTCCTGATGGCTCATCTGCCGCTCAACCGCATCTTTCGACCAGCGCCCGGACTCAATCAGCGCGCTACAGGCCATCGTGCGGAAGCCGTGACCGCACACGTCCACCTTTGTGTCATAGCCCATCACCCGCAGCGCCTTGTTGATGGTGTTTTCGCTCATCGGTTTACGCGGATCGTGGTCACCGGGAAACAGCAATTCACTGTTGCCGGACAGCAGCTTTAGCTGTTTCAGCACCGTCACCGCCTGTTTTGACAGCGGCACCAGATGCGGCGTTTTCATCTTTGCGCCGCGTTCTGAATAGCGCACACCCGGAATAGGCTCACGCTCAGCGGGGATAGTCCACATTGCGCCATCCAGATCGATCTCCGCCCAGCGGGCAAAGCGCAGTTCGCTGGAGCGAATAAAGATCAGCAGGTTAAGCTGTACCGCCAGACGGGTTAACAGCCTGCCGGAATAGCTCTCGAAGCGCTCCAGTAACTCCGGCATTTTCTCCAGCGGCAGGGCGGGGTAGTGGTTTTTCGGCGGCGGCGCGATGGCGCCAGTCAGATCGTTAGCCGGGTTGCTGGCGATCAGGCTCTCCTGCACTGCATAGCGCATGATCGCCGTGGTGCGCTGTTGGATCCGTGCGGCGGTCTCCAGATTGCCCTTTCTCTCCGCCACCCGCAGCGGGATCAGCAGATCGGCGGTTTTCAGGTCGGCAACGGGGATTTTGCCAATCAGCGGGAATACGTGCAGCTCCAGTGAGCGCAGGGCTTTGGCGGCGTGTGCCTCAGTCCAGCGGATATTGCCTGCCACCCATTTACGGGCGATTTCTTCAAATGTATTACCGCTTTTCTTCGCCTGCTTTTCCTGCTGCTTTTTCACCCCCGGATCGTCGCCTGCGCTGAGTACGGTGCGAGCCTCTTCACGCAGCTTACGCGCATTCGCCAGCGTAACGGTCGGGTAAGCGCCAAACGCCAGCTTCTTCTCCTTGCCGCCAAAGCGGTACTTGAGCTGCCAGAGCTTAGAGCCGTTGGGTTTAATCAGCAGGTAAAGACCCTGCGCGTCGCTGAGCTTGTAAGGTTTATCAATAGGCTTTGCATTGCGGATGGCGGTATCGGTGAGTGGCATGGCAGGGGGCTCCAGAGTTTATCGAACCAACAGGCCCCCAATTAAGCCCCCAAAAACTCTGGATGTCAAAAAACCTGACGGAACTTTTCAGTACCATCAGGTTTCTTTAACTTACTGATTTTCTAACGTTTCAGGACTTATAAGAACGCCATGAAACTAAATTTTGGTGCCCGGACTCGGAATCGAACCAAGGACACGGGGATTTTCAATCCCCTGCTCTACCGACTGAGCTATCCGGGCAACGAGGCGCATTAAACCTGATTCACTTCGCTTCGTCAACGAAATTTCTTCAAATCAATGCAGACTGCACAATCTATCATCACATTGCTGCTATTGCACGCATTCTCAGGCAAAAAACGCCGTCCACGCGGCGGAAAGCGGCATTGCCAGCAGCAGGGCAGGAAGCATATTCACAACCGCAAACATTTTGATTCCACAAATACGTAAACCGGTTGCCAACAACAGCAGTCCACCTACGGCGCTGAAATCGGCCATCATAGCTGGCGTCGTCAGGGGTAAAATCAGTGCCGCACAGGTGGCAAGCGTTAACTGAATTGCCAGCATCGGCACGCAAATGGCAGATACCGCAATCCCCAGCGAACAGGCGAAGATGATGGCCGTGAAGAAATCAAGAAACGACTTCGCGATTAAAATATTTGGATCGCCGGTCATGCCTTCATGTATCGCCCCGAAGATCCCAGTACCACTGGCGCAAAATAGCACGATGATGGCCACATAGCTCTGGATGAAGGATTCGTGCGTGGTGTTGGCATCTGACCGGGTGAAAAGCTGCTGCGCTTTGGCAACTGCGGTATTGATCCCTTTCTCCAGATGACAGAACTCGCCAATTAATGCACCAACCAGCGTAGCCAGAACCATTACCGGCAGGTTGGCGCATTTGATAACCAGCAAGATACCAATTCCCAAAGAGCACAACCCGAATATGGAGGTCATCGAGACCCGAATGCGCTCCGGTAAATGCTGGCTGAGTAGTGCGCCGAGAACGCCGCCAAATAAAATGGCGCCGCCATTAATAAAGGGTCCGATTACCACGTTTGCTCCTGCATACCCATTATCGTCTTGATACTAAAGGCAATTGACTGGGTGAAATTATGTTTCAGATTGCATTATTATGCCGCTAATTTCAGACAAAATGTTTGTTTATCTGTGAGGTTTTAGCGCCGGATTTTATCTTGCGCCTGTAAGTGAAAGGTGCCATGATTGCGCGAATTTTCTCCTGTCTGAATGGGGCTGCCTGGGATGAAATTACCCCTCCTACATCGCCTTCAATATCGCCTTTTTGCGCGACGCTTGCCCCTTCCTGCAACATATCTTCCCGCTTCCACCATGCGGTGAGGTCAGCGCACGCTCACTGCAGGATAACAGTAAGATCAGAGGCTATCTGCTTTTACTGATGTCTGGCGGTCGGGGCTGGTAACCAGTTTGACCTGTCATTTCGTGGGCAAAGCAATGCGGCTTTGCCGGAACTTTTGGTTTTCCCGAAACGGGTTATTGCGCTTATGAAATCAATGAAAATTGCCGCCAGTGGTGAACTGGTGTCTCGTCTGTCCAGCCATCGTCAGGTGGTCTCGCTGGACAGTACCGATTTTACTGACGTTGCGGCAGTCGTCATTACCGTTGCGGACAGTCGCAGCGGGATCCTTGCTTTGCTTAAACGCACAGGTTTTCATTTACCCGTGTTTCTGTTCACGGAGTCCGATGTGGAGGTGCCAGCGGGAGTCAATGCGGTCATTCGCGGTCAGGCTCAGGAGTGGCTGGAACTGGAGTCTGCTGCCTGTCAGTATGAAGACGACCTACTGCCGCCGTTCTACGACACACTGACCCAGTATGTCGAAATGGGAAACAGCACGTTTGCCTGCCCGGGGCACCAACACGGTGAGTTTTTTAAGAAGCATCCAGCGGGGCGGCATTTCTACGAGTTCTTTGGTGAGAATCTGTTTCGCGCGGACATGTGCAACGCTGACGTTAAGCTTGGCGATCTGCTGATTCATGAAGGGTCAGCGAAACATGCGCAGAAATTTGCCGCGAAAGTTTTCCACGCGGATAAAACCTACTTTGTGCTGAACGGAACCTCTGCGGCCAATAAAGTGGTCACCAATGCGCTACTGACGCGTGGGGATCTGGTGCTTTTTGACCGTAATAACCATAAGTCGAACCACCACGGCGCGCTAATCCAGGCGGGCGCCACGCCAGTTTATCTGGAAGCGGCGCGTAATCCGTTTGGCTTTATCGGCGGCATTGATGAGCACTGCTTTGATGAGCAGTACCTGCGTCAGCAGATCCGTGAAGTTGCGCCACAAAAGGCTGACCAGCCGCGTCCGTTCCGTTTGGCTATCATTCAACTCGGTACTTATGACGGCACGATCTACAACGCCCGGCAGGTGATCGACAAGATCGGTAGCCTGTGTGATTACATCCTGTTTGATTCTGCATGGGTCGGCTACGAGCAATTTATCCCGATGATGGCCGATGGCTCACCGTTGCTGTTGGAGCTTAATGCTAACGATCCGGGGATCTTTGTGACGCAGTCAGTACACAAACAACAGGCCGGGTTCTCGCAAACCTCGCAGATCCACAAAAAGGATAACCACATTCGCGGCCAGGCGCGGTTCTGCCCGCATAAGCGGCTGAACAACGCGTTTATGCTGCATGCTTCCACCAGCCCGTTTTACCCGCTGTTTGCGGCGCTGGATGTGAACGCCAAAATCCATGAAGGCGAGAGCGGTCGTCGGCTATGGGCGGAATGCGTGGCGTTGGGAATCGAGGCCCGTAAAGCGATACTTACCCGCTGTAAGATGATTCAGCCGTTTATTCCCCCGTTGGTTGATGGCAAACCGTGGGAAACCTATCCCACGGCGGTAATTGCCAGCGAGCGTCGTTTCTTTAGCTTTGAGCCTGGTGCGAAGTGGCATGGTTTTTCCGGTTACGCGCGCGACCAGTATTTTGTCGATCCCTGCAAACTGTTGTTAACCACCCCGGGCATTGATGCGCAAACCGGGCAATATACTGAGTTTGGTATTCCGGCGACGATTCTGGCCCATTACCTACGTGAAAACGGCATTGTGCCGGAGAAATGCGATCTCAACTCGATTCTGTTCCTGCTGACCCCGGCTGAAAGTGCAGAGAAAATGGCGCAACTGGTGGCGATGCTGGCGCAGTTTGAACAGCACATTGAGAACGACACGCCGCTGGCTGAAGTGCTGCCAACTATCTTCAACAAGTATCCGGTGCGCTACCGGGATTACACGCTGCGTGAACTGTGCCAGGAGATGCACTCACTGTACGTCAGCTTTGATGTGAAAGATCTGCAAAAAGCGATGTTCCGCCAGGAGAGTCTGCCTGCCGTGGCGATGAATCCGCAGGATGCCAACAGCGCTTTTATTCGTGGTGATGTTGAACTGGTGCGTATTTGTGATGCCGCTGGCCGCATTGCGGCGGAAGGTGCGCTGCCTTATCCTCCGGGCGTGCTGTGCGTGGTGCCAGGCGAAGTGTGGGGAGGGGCGGTGCAACAATACTTCCTGGCGCTGGAAGAGGGGGTAAACCTGCTGCCTGGCTTCTCGCCGGAGCTGCAAGGTGTTTACAGTGAGACGGATGCAGACGGTATTAAGCGTCTGTATGGATATGTTGTGAAGTAAGCGCCAGCTGGACAAAAAGAAGGTCACCATCTGGTGACCTTCTTTCATCAATAAAGATTAGTGCGCGATAGTCTGGGCGCCTGTCGGAGTGCGAACGTGTTTGTATTTAAACAGCGCAACGAAGGCAAATGCCAGAACCAGCGAGTAACCTGCGAAGATCAGCCACACGGTCTGCCAGTCGGTAATACCGTTCAGCGTGTAGTGTTCAACCACTTTGCCGCTCACCAGACCGCCCAGAATACAACCGAAGCCGTTGGTCATCATCAGGAACATACCCTGTGCGCTGGCACGAATTTCAGGGCGAACTTCTTTCTCCACGAACACGGAGCCAGAGATGTTGAAGAAGTCGAAGGCGCAGCCGTAAACAATCATCGACAGAACCAGCAGTACGGTACCGAACGGCGTCGGATCGCCGTAGGCAAACAGACCGAAGCGCAGCATCCACGCGACGATACTGATCAGCATCACGTTCTTAATACCGTAACGGCTTAAGAAGAACGGGATGGTCAGGATAAACAGGGTCTCAGAAATCTGTGAAATCGACATCATCACCGATGCGTGTTCAACGATAAAGCTACCAGAGAACAGCGGGTTGTTGTCGAAGCTGTGCAGGAAGGTATTACCAAACATATTGGTAATCTGCAGCTCCGCGCCCAGCATCATTGAGAAGATGAAGAAAATCGCCATGCGCTTGTTTTTAAACAGCGCAAAGGCATCCAGACCCAGCATAGACGACCAGCTCTGGTTTTTCTGCTGATTGGCGACCGGAATATGCGGCAGCGTCAGGGTGAACAGTACCAATATCAGGGACAATGTCGCACCGATATACAACTGCATATGGCTCAGTTCAAAGCCGGAGAAGCTTACTGCCCACATTGCCAGAATAAAGCCGATGGTGCCCCAGATACGGATTGGCGGGAAGTCAGTTACGATATCCATTCCGGCTGATTGCAGGCGATAGTAGGAGATGGTGTTAATTAACCCCAGCGTTGGCATATAGGCGAGAGAGTTAAGCAAGATCACAAAGAACATGGCGCCTGGCGTGGTGACTTCGGCTGCGGCGAACAGCGTCCCTGCGCCGACCAGATGGCAAAGGGCGTAAACCCACTTCGCACTGATCCATTTGTCGGCCACGATCCCTAACAGCGTCGGCATAAACACGGCGGCGATCCCCAGCGAGCTATACACCGCGCCAATGGATGCACCATCGAATTTAAGGGTGACAAACATATAGGAGCCGAGAGTAGTCAGCCAACTACCCCATAAGCAGAACTGCAGAAACGAGAGAACTTTCAGCTGCAGCTTAAGATTCATGTTAATTTCCTCACACCGTAATGCGGATGAATGTTTTAAAAGGCACATTTGCCGTGGCTATATGATGTGATTCTATCAATGAGAAGCACTCTTTTTTTGTTACCTGTGACAAATATTTGCAAACAATTTCTAATTGCAAGGCAAAAGAGTGATGTGGTTAACACTTTTGGCTCTTCTGGCCCCCGTTTTAGGGGGCAGAAGAGGGATACATTAGCGACGTCGATATGATTTTTGTGCGGAATTGACCTTGTAAAGGTATCGGCGTGATTCAGCTGATGGGTGTCGGGTGGTCAGAGTTTGATAAACGTCTCCCGGGGACATGCTGTTAATGATATTCGCGGCCTGAATTTTATCATTCGAGAACACGCGCAGCACGCTGCCAGCACCGCCGTTATACGCGGTGATCACCGCATAGCGACGCGAGGTTGGATTATCAATACCGCCCAAATAGACATTGTTGAGCATGGCCAGATAAGCCGTGCCGGTATCAATGTTGCTGGCCGGGTCAAACAGGAAACTGCGGCTAGGTGTGCCTGAGCGCCCTTGCGAGCGGAACACATCTTTACCGGCACTGTGCTGTACCACCTGCATCAGTCCCAGCGCATCGGCATGGCTGACCGCATACGGGTTAAACGAGGATTCGGTTTGCATGATGGCCAGAATCAGCGACTCGTCGACGCCATACTTACGCGATGCCTGACGCACCATGCCGATGTATTTATGCGCGCGCTTATCAAGGTGGTTTGGTACCAGATTGATCGTTACGCTATAAATGATACGCAGACCATTGCTGCGGCTTTTAAGTCGTGTTTGCAGCAGGTAGTTGGCAAAGTTGGTTGCACGTCCCTCCCAACGAATTGGCTGGCCGGTATTATCGACCACCTGTCCGTACAGGAACGGCTCTTTGGAAATCTTAATGTCGTCGACATCAGAATAGAGATCGATAGAACCCGGATCATCGCCCATCAGCAACGTCTTGATAATTGCCCGACGCAGATGCCCGGCAGGATCTGTCCCGGCAATGGTCTCGACGGTTATCGTACCGTCATCAAAGTTGATGTGGCTGCGGGTTTGGTACTGATCGGTATACTTTACGTAATCCTTCGGACCCGCAATCAGCACTTCCTTAAATCCCCACAGATTCTCAATGTTATGGGCAAATTGCCCCATCAGAATGTCAAAACCGTTGGTATCCTTGACCCAGGCTTCGTTATAGGAATCGCCTTTTTTGGTCGAGCTGGAACAGGAGATGAGCAACGGCGCAATAACGGCAAGCGCGAGAAATTTTTTCATCATTCCGGGAGTGCGTGTTGTGTTTGTTATTTGCAAGGACCAGATTAAATCGTCGGCCGGATCAGCGCAGCGCCATCCGGCAACGGTTCTTATGACTCTGGCGTATAGCCTTCAATATGCACATCCTTACCTTCAAACAGGAAGTTAATCATCTCCTGTTCCAGTAACTTACGGTGTTCGACGTTCATCATATTGAGTTTTTTCTCGTTAATCAGCATGGTCTGTTTATGCTGCCATTGCGCCCATGCTTCTTTAGAAATCTCGTTATAAATGCGTTTTCCCAGATCGCCCGGGTACAGCTGAAAATCCTGGCCTTCTGCTTCGCGTTGCAGGAAAGTGCAAAAAATCGTTCTGCTCATAAAAAATCCTCTCTATCGACCGCTACGTTAAACCTGTGTACCGGCATGTAATTGCTGTAACAAACGCTCCACGGGAGCCGCCAGTCCAACAGATGGCGGTTGCGCTAAGTTATACCAGAGCGCATTGCCTTCATCCATGCATGAACTGAATGAAGACACGGGAAGCCACATAGGCACAATATCTAAGTGGAAATGGCTAAAGGTATGGCGAAACGCATTAAGTTGGGTCAGATTATCTGCGTTAATTTGTCGTTGCGCCAGCCAGTTGCGCAGTCCATCTTCGTCGTCAAACTGCGGAAAACAGTATAAACCACCCCATAAGCCGCTGGGCGGTCGCTGCGCGAGCAGCACTTCGTCATCATGCTGCAGCAGTAAAAAATAGCCCGTACGTTCCGGTAACGTCTGTTTGGGTTTTTTACCAGGATACAGCGCCCAGCTTGCATTGGCGGCCGCTACACAGCCATTCTCTAGCGGACATAGCGAACATTTAGGCTTTGAACGTGTACAAACCATAGCGCCTAAATCCATCATCGCCTGGTTAAACCGCTCAACGCCGTGGGCAGGCGTAACCTGCTCGCTCAGCTCCCACAGTCTTTTTTCGACCTCTTTTTTCCCCGGCCAGCCGCTTACAGCATAACAGCGAGCCAGCACGCGTTTGACGTTACCGTCGAGAATCGGAAAATGCTGACCCAGAGAGAGTGAAAGGATCGCGCCTGCGGTGGAACGCCCAACACCTGGTAGGGCGGCTACCTCATCAAAGGTTTGCGGAAAAGTACCGCCATGCAGCGACACAACCTGCTGCGCGGCTTTATGTAAATTACGCGCACGGGCGTAATAGCCCAGCCCGGTCCATAAATGCAGGACTTCATCCAGCGGCGCATGGGCCAAATCCGTTACCGTCGGGAAGCGCGTCATAAAGCGCTCAAAATAGGGGATAACAGTGGCAACCTGAGTTTGTTGCAGCATCACCTCAGAGAGCCATACTTTGTAAGGCGTCTTGTCAATTTGCCAGGGCAGCGTCTTGCGCCCGTATTTGTCGTACCAGCTCAAAACCTGAGCTGAAAATTGAGAGGCTTGCATGATTACCGTTTCATTATTGCCGGGGGCAAGATTGCAGCACAGCGGCAACGGGGTGTAAACCGGAACTTTCCGCTGCTCACTTTCTTCCTTTACTTGCATCCGGCAACTAACTTTGGATAATGCCCGTTTTCAGAACTCAAACACAGCAGACTAAACTTTTATGAAGAACGACGTCATTTCACCGGAATTTGATGAAAACGGCCGCCCGCTGCGCCGGATTCGTAGTTTTGTTCGTCGCCAGGGGCGACTGACGAAAGGGCAGGAACACGCGCTGGAAAACTACTGGCCGGTGATGGGCGTTGAGTTCAGCGAAGAGCCTGTGGATTTCGCTGCACTGTTTGGTCGCGATGCGCCAGTCACGCTGGAAATCGGTTTCGGTATGGGAGCGTCTTTGGTAGCAATGGCGAAAGAGCGTCCGGAACAAAATTTCCTCGGCATTGAGGTACACTCGCCGGGCGTTGGCGCGTGTCTGGCTTCCGCCCATGAAGAGGGCGTCGAGAACCTGCGCGTCATGTGCCATGATGCCGTTGAAGTCCTGCATAAAATGATTCCTGACAATTCTTTATCTATGGTTCAGCTGTTTTTCCCTGACCCATGGCATAAAGCACGTCATAATAAACGCCGTATCGTTCAGGTACCGTTTGCTGAGCATATCTTAAGTAAGCTGAAGCTGGGCGGTGTGTTCCATATGGCAACCGACTGGGAAGCGTATGCGGAGCACATGCTGGAAGTGATGTCCTCGATTGACGGGTATAAAAACCAGTCAGAGAGTAACGATTATGTACCGCGCCCACAATCGCGCCCGGTAACCAAATTTGAACAACGTGGTCATCGTCTTGGCCACGGCGTATGGGACTTAATGTTCGAGAGGGTGAAATAATGGCAAAGAACCGTAGCCGTCGTCTGCGTAAAAAAATGCACATCGACGAATTCCAGGAAATAGGATTTTCGGTTGCATGGCGTTTCCCGGAAGGTACATCTGGAGAGCAGGTCGATAAAATCGTTGATGACTTTATCAATGAGGTTATCGAACCGAACAAACTGGCCTTTGACGGCAGCGGCTATCTGGCCTGGGAAGGTCTGATCTGTCTGCAGGAAATCGGCAAATGCACCGAAGAACATCAGGCTATCGTGCGTAAGTGGCTGGAAGAGCACAAACTTGAAGAAGTGCGTACCAGCGAACTTTTCGATATTTGGTGGGACTAAGTAGCACAGGGTCGGCAAATGCCGGCCCGATTTGTATTGAGGGAAAGATATGATGCGCAAAACGCTGCTGGCGGCAGTCCTCACGTTCACGGCGATGGCCGCACATGCCGATTACAAGTGCAGCGTCACCCCACGTGACGATGTGATTTTGAGCCCACAAACGGTGCAGGTAAAAGGCGAAAACGGCGATCTGGTCATTACCCAGACCGGTGATGTCACCTTTAACGGTAAGCAGTACAACCTCAACGCCGCACAGCGTGAGCAGGCTAAAGATTATCAGGCGGCGTTGCGTAGCAGCCTGCCGTGGATTGACGAAGGTGCCAGAACGCGCGTAGAGAAAGGTCGCGTGGCGCTGGACAAAATCATCGCCAAAGAGGTCGGTGAAAGCAGCAACATGCGTGGCCGCTTAACCAAGCTGGATGCGCAATTGAAAGCGCAGATGAACCGCATCATCGAACATCGTACTGATGGGCTGACCTTCCACTATAAGGCGATTGACCAGGTCCGCGCCGACGGGCAGCAATTAGTGAATCAGGCGATGGGCGGCATTTTGCAGGACAGCATCAACGAGATGGGCGCTAAAGCTGTGCTCAAAGGCGGCGGTAACCCGCTGCAGGGCGTGCTCGGGAGCCTCGGTGGTTTGCAAACGTCAATTCAGAACGAATGGAAGAATCAGGAACAAGACTTCCAGCAGTTTGGCAAAGATGTTTGCGCCCGCGTCGTGACGCTGGAAAACGATCGTAAAACGCTGGTTAGCACGCTGAAATAATTTTCACCTCTTTTTAACGGCACAGAAACATTTTGTGCCGTTTTATTTTGTATCTTTCTGTTTTTTTGATATCCATCTCTAAGAATGGCAATTTGATGGAGATATAAATCTGGTTAATTGGATGCCGTCACATTATTCATCTGTAAGATAGACATAATGCTGCAAATTCAAGTAACTGGAGAAATAACATGGAGTTTTTCAAGAAAACGGCACTTGCCGCACTGATTATGGGTTTCAGCGGCGCGGCGCTTGCACTGCCAAACATCACTATTTTAGCAACCGGCGGGACCATTGCCGGCGGTGGTGATTCCGCGACAAAATCTAACTACACGGCAGGCAAGGTAGGCGTAGAGAATCTGGTTGAAGCCGTACCTCAGTTGAAAGACATCGCGGTTGTTAAAGGCGAGCAGGTGGTGAACATCGGCTCTCAGGATATGAATGACGACGTCTGGTTAACGCTGGCGAAAAAGATTAACACCGAGTGTGATAAAACCGACGGTTTCGTGGTGACACATGGTACGGATACCATGGAAGAAACCGCCTATTTCCTCGACCTGACCGTCAAGTGCAACAAGCCGGTAGTGCTGGTTGGCGCAATGCGTCCGTCTACAGGGATGAGCGCCGATGGTCCGTTCAACCTGTATAACGCAGTGGTGACGGCTGCAGACAAAGCCTCTGCCAACCGTGGCGTGCTGGTGGTGATGAACGACACCGTGATGGATGGTCGCGACGTGACCAAAACCAACACTACCGATGTGGCCACCTTCAAATCCGTTAACTATGGCCCGCTGGGCTACATCCATAACGGCAAGATTGACTACCAGCGTACGCCTGCGCGTAAGCACACCACGTCTACTCCGTTCGATGTTTCTAAGCTGACCGAACTGCCGAAAGTGGGGATTGTTTACAACTACGCTAACGCCTCGGATCTGCCAGCCAAAGCGCTGGTCGACGCGGGTTATGCGGGTATCGTCAGTGCGGGTGTAGGTAACGGCAACTTGTATAAAACGGTATTCGATACGCTGGCCACTGCCGCGCATAAAGGTACCGTTGTCGTGCGTTCATCCCGTGTGCCAACGGGATCCACCACGCAGGATGCTGAAGTTGATGATGCGAAATACGGCTTTGTGGCTTCAGGTTCTCTGAACCCGCAAAAAGCGCGTGTTCTGCTGCAGCTTGCGCTGACGCAAACCAAGGATCCTAAGCAGATCCAGGAAATGTTTAATCAGTATTAATCGATGCAGGTGGCTGCGCTTATCGCCCTAACCCTGTAGGCCTGATAAGCGCAGCGCCATCAGGCAATTTGCCGGATGGCGGCTCAAGGCCTTATCCGGCCTACATCGTTACCGTATTACTCCGCCAGAAACAGCTCCAGCAGCGAATTCAAAAACAGCTTACCGTGTTGGGTAATCTGCCAGTATTCATCGCATTCACTCAGGTAACCCTGGGCGATAGCTGCATCAATCTGTCGACGAATAACGTCTTCGGCAAGCCCAGTGTATTGCGTGAATTCTGCACGCGGCGCGGCCTCCAGTAACCGGAAACGATTCATAAAGAACTCGAACGGCTTGTCGGCTTCGGCAACATCACGCTGGCTTTCCTGGTAACGTCCTTGCATGTATCCGCGTGGATGCCGCGTTTTGGTGGTGCGCAAAATGCGTCCGTCCGGGAACGTAACTTTGCCGTGCGCGCCACAGCCAATGCCAAGATAGTCGCCAAAACGCCAGTAATTGAGATTGTGCTGACACTGATAGCCCGGCTTCGCATAGGCTGAGGTTTCGTACTGCTGATACCCCGCTGCAGTCAACAACTGGTGGCCTTGCTCAAAAATATCCCACAGTGCGTCATCGTCCGGTAGAACCGGCGGACGTGAACCAAATAGCGTGTTGGGTTCGATGGTCAACTGATACCAGGAAAGATGCGGCGGGTTGAGCGCGATGGCCTGCTGCAAATCGCTCAACGCTTCTTCCAGCGACTGATCCGGCAGGCCGTGCATCAGATCGAGATTAAAGCTACGTAGCCCCAGACCGCTCGCCAGGTGTGCTGCACGTTTGGCTTCTTCCGGCCCGTGAATACGTCCCAGACGCTTAAGTTTGGCGGCGCTAAAGCTCTGTACGCCAATGGAGATTCGGTTTACGCCTGCGCGTTGATAATCAACGAAGCGATCGGCTTCCACCGTACCAGGATTCGCCTCCATCGTGATTTCTGCATCCGCGGCCAGGTTCAGACGTGCGCGCACGCCGTCGAGCAGCGTTTGCATTGCCGGGCCAGAAAGCAGGCTCGGCGTACCACCACCGATAAAAATGGTCTTTACTTCACGTCCCTGGGCGTGGGCCACCTCAGTATCCAGATCGCTCAGCAGATGCTGCACATAGTCGTCATGAGGGACGTCGCCCTTCAGCGCATGCGAGTTGAAGTCGCAGTACGGGCATTTTTGCACGCACCACGGGATGTGAATATAAAGACTTAGCGGCGGAAGCTTAACCATTACGCAGGGCATCCAGCAGCAGCTTCAGCGCCTGTCCGCGGTGAGAAATCGCACTTTTCTCTTCACGGGTCAGTTCAGCCGCCGTTTTCCCTTCAGTCGGCACAAAGAATATCGGGTCGTAGCCAAAGCCACCGTTTCCGGCAGGTTCACGGGTAATAATACCCGGCCAGCTTCCGTGGCACACTACCGGTGTTGGATCGTCTGCGTGGCGCATATACACCAGCACGCAGTGGAACTGTGCCTGGCGCTTGTCATCAGGAACATCCTGCAGGGTATGAAGCAGTTTTTCCAGGTTCTGCCTATCGGTCGCATCTTCGCCGGAATAGCGGGCCGAATAGATGCCTGGCGCGCCGCCAAGGGCGTTCACCGCCAGACCGGAGTCATCAGCAATGGCCGGCAGTCCGGTAATTTGCGCTGCATGACGCGCCTTCAGAATGGCATTCTCAATAAACGTCAGCCCGGTCTCTTCTGCAGAATCAACACCCAGATCCGTTTGGGCAACGACATCAAGACCGAAATCACTCAGAAGAGAGGCGAGTTCACGCACTTTACCGGCATTGCCGGTCGCGAGGACAACTTTTTGCATGGGATACCTAATCAGTTAGCGCCGCAATTTCGGGCGGGATCTGTTGCGGATGAATGATTTTAACCTGTTTGTGACGGCCAAGCTCGCCCTTCTCAATGATGACCTGGCTCTTTGCCACACGGAACTGTTTGCCGAGAAACTTCACCAGATGGCTATTCGCTTGCCCATCCACCGGCGGGGCGGTAATGGCGACTTTAACTTCGTCGCCATGTAAACCCACAATACTGTCACGGCTGGCTTTAGGCTGAATGTAGAGCCGTAAAACCAGACCGTCGTCGCAGGGTGTAACGGCACTCATAGCGCCATCCACAGCCCCGGCAGCAGCATATTGCCTGTCGCCTGTAACACTTCCGCGATACCCATGTTAATCACATAGAGCAGCAGAACCAGAATCATCGGCGAGAAATCGATGCCGCCCATGCCCGGGAGTATACGACGGATAGGACGCAGCAGCGGGTCTGCCAGTTGGATCAGTACATATTCCACAGGGCTACGGCCCTGGCTGACCCAGCTCATAATTGCCATCACCAGCAGTACCCAGAAAATCAGCAGCCCGATGGTCTTGAGGACAATCAGTACGGCGGCGATCCAGATAATCGGCTGGAACGTGACCACCTTAAACAGCACGATTGCCTTGATAAAGCTGAGAACGAGCGCAACTAATGCCGAGGCGCTGTCAATCGGCCCCATCGGGGGAATCACACGGCGTAACGGCCCAATAACAGGCTGAGTGATTTTCACTATAAACTGCGAGAACGGGTTGTAAAAATCGCAGCGAGACCATTGCATCCACACGCGTAGCAGCAGCGCCATGGTATACAGCTCAATTACCGTTGAGAGCAGGAAGGTCAACGTATTCATGGTGTTCCTTAGTTTTCCTTATTTTTTAGTGTAATCACGAGCACCAAAAATGGCGGTGCCAATGCGCACCATCGTGCTACCCGCCGCAATTGCGGCATCCATATCATCAGACATCCCCAGTGAGAGGGTGTCGATGCCTGGGTAGCGTGTTTTCAACCCGGTAAATGCTACAGCCATTTGCTGTGCAACTTCAAACTGCCTTACATAATCTGACTCAGGCGCCGGAATTGCCATCAGACCACGCAGGTTAATACGCGGCAATGCGGCGACTTCAGCGGCCAGTGCATCAAGCTCTGAAAGCAGAATTCCTGACTTACTGTTCTCATCGCTGATATTAATTTGGATCAGCACATTCAGCGGCGGCAGTTCTGCCGGGCGCTGCTCGCTCAGACGGGTGGCGATGCGCAGACGATCAATGGTATGACACCAGTCAAAATGTTCAGCGACCAGACGGCTTTTGTTGGACTGCAGCGGGCCGATAAAGTGCCACTGCAGATCGTTGACGCCTTGTTCCTGGAAATAGCGGATTTTATCCACCCCTTCCTGCACATAGTTTTCACCGAAGGCACGCTGCCCTGCGGTAATGGCTTCTTCGATGGCGCTCGCAGGTTTGGTTTTACTGACTGCAAGCAATGTAACTTCTTCTGAAGACCGCCCGCAACGCGTCGCAGCGGCTGAGATTTTGTCCCGGACATGTGCCAGGTTATGCGCGATATCGTTCATTTTCCGAGGATGTTCATATGAATATGGAAGAAATAGTGGCCCTTAGTGTAAAGCATAACGTGTCGGATCTACACCTGTGCAATGCATGGCCTGCGCGGTGGCGCATACGCGGAAAAGTCGAAATCGCACCGTTTACTGCGCCTGACGTAGAGACGTTGCTGATGTGCTGGCTCAGCGATCAACAACAGGTACAGTGGCAGAAACAGGGGCAGCTGGATTTTGCCATTACGCTGACGAACTCACGGCGTCTGCGCGCGAGCGCATTTGTTCATCAGCAGGGAATCTCTCTGGCGCTAAGGCTGTTGCCGCTTGATTGCCCATGTTTAGATGATCTCCAGACTCCCGCCGCCTTACCTGAGCTACTGCACAGTGAAAATGGATTAATTCTGGTGACCGGTGCTACCGGCAGCGGTAAATCAACGACCCTGGCGGCGATGGTGGCATATCTTAACCAGCACGTTGCGGGACATATTTTGACGCTGGAAGATCCCATTGAATATCGCTACACCAGCCAGCGTTGTCTTATTCAACAACGGGAGGTGGGCGTACACTGCGCTTCTTTCGCCGCCGGTTTGCGCGGCGCGCTGCGCGAAGATCCTGACGTCATTCTGCTGGGCGAGCTGCGCGACGTGGAAACCATTCGTCTGGCGTTAACGGCTGCGGAAACCGGGCATCTGGTGCTGGCAACATTACACACGCGAGGGGCGGCGCAGGCCATTGCGCGGCTGGTGGATACCTTTCCTGCACAGGAGAAAGATCCGGTGCGTAATCAGCTGGCAGACAGCCTGCGGGCAGTGCTTGCGCAAAAGCTGGAACAAGATAAGCAGGGAGGGCGCGTGGCGCTATTCGAACTGCTCGTCAACACGCCCGCTGTCGGTAACCTGATCCGTGAAGGGAAAACGCATCAGCTACCCGGCATAATGCAAACCGGGCAACAGACAGGCATGCAGACGTTTACGCAGAGCCAGCAGCAGCGCCAGGCGCAGGGACGGCTTTAGTAGCCCTGCTCGAAATAGCTTTCGAGTATAATAACGGCAGAAGCGGAGTCCACTTTACCTTTATTCAGTGCCCGGTACCCGCCTTGCTCAAACAGACCGGAACGGGCTTCGACGGTGCTCAAACGCTCATCATGCAACGTCACGGTAACGCCAAAACGACCATGAATACGGTTAGCAAACTTGCGTGCGCGTGCGGTAAGGGGTTGTTCGGTGCCATCCATATTGAGCGGTAAGCCGACAATGATTTCGTCCGGCTGCCATTCTTTCAGCAGACGTTCAATCAGATTCCAGTCCGGCGTACCGTCCTGTGCTTTGATCGCGGGCAAGGGTCTCGCGGTACCGGTAATGCGCTGACCAATTGCGACGCCAATGCTTTTTGTACCAAAGTCGAAAGAGAGTAATGTTCCGCTCATCAGGCATGTCCCGCCACGCCAGGCATGGTAAGAATATCTATCCCGATAAGTTTTGCCGCATCACGCCAGCGGTCGGCAATCGGCGTTTTAAACAAGATGTTGAGATCGGCGGGGGCCGTAAGCCAGGCGTTATCCAGCAGTTCTTGTTCCAGCTGGCCTTTTTCCCATGATGAATAGCCTAACGCAACCAGCACCTCAGAGGGTTGCTCCTGCGTACCTAAGGTTTCTAATACATCGCGGGAGGTGGTGATGATGGTGTTATCTGAAATGCGGATACTGGATGCAAAGCGTGACGGCGGGGTATGCAGAATAAATCCACGGTCTTCCGCCAGCGGTCCGCCGAGCATCACCGGTTTATCCAGACGAATAGCCGGATCGCGCGCTTCAGGGGTAATTTTCAGCTTTTCCAGAATCCCTTCAATTTGTAAGTTTTCCAGAGGCTTATTGATGATAATCCCCATTGCTCCGTTCTCATTGTGTTCACAGATATACACCACGGAACGGCGGAAAATCGGATCCTGGAGAGCAGGCATGGCAATAAGAAAGTGATGCTGTAAATTCATTGTCAGAGGTTCTGTTTCCTGGTTCAAAAAAGCAACAGCGCCCAGTATGCGTACAAATACGAGCGCTGTCACTATGAGTATTGGTAGGATCCCTTCTACCGGCGAGTTCTTTTATTTTTGCAAACGTGCCTCAATGGCATCCATCAACATACCGGTAATCGAAACCGGGAATTCTGCTTCAATCTCACGAATACAGGTTGGACTGGTGACGTTAATTTCCGTCAGGCGATCGCCAATGATATCCAGACCGACAAAAATTAATCCCTTCGCTTTCAGCGTTGGCCCAATGCGGCGGGCAATTTCCCAGTCGCTGTCGGTTAATGGACGCGGCTCGCCACGGCCACCGGCGGCCAGGTTGCCACGGGTTTCACCACCCTGCGGAATACGCGCCAGGCAGTACGGAACGGGTTCGCCATCCACAACCAGTACGCGTTTGTCGCCGTCTTTAATCGCTGGCAAATAGTTCTGCGCCATGCAGTAGCGGGTACCATGTTCGGTCAGCGTTTCGGCAATGACTCCGAGGTTCGGGTCACCTTCTTTCACGCGGAAAATAGACGCGCCGCCCATGCCGTCCAGCGGCTTGAGAATGATGTCGCTATGTTTTTGCCAGAAGGCTTTCAGCTGCGCTTTGTTACGTGTGACTAGCGTTTCTGGCGTCAGGTCGGCAAACCATGCGGTGAACAGTTTTTCGTTGCAATCGCGCAGGCTCTGCGGTTTGTTGACGATTAACGTCCCTTTTTCTTCTGCGCGTTCCAGAATATAGGTCGCGTAAATGAACTCGGTATCAAATGGCGGATCCTTACGCATCAGAATCACGTCCAGATCGGCCAGCGGGAGATCCTGCTCACCCTTGAACTCATACCATTTGTCGTAGTTCTGCTCTACGCTCAGGGTCCGCGTACGGGCGCGGGCTTCACCGTTGATCAGATAAAGATCGGCCATCTCCATATAGTGAATTTCGTAACCACGACGTTGTGCTTCCAGCAGCATTGCGAAGCTGGAATCCTTCTTGATGTTGATGCTTGCGATGGGATCCATCACGATGCCGAGCTTGATCATTGTTCTTCTCCGTTAGCCCAGATCGCCAAAACGCACCTGTAGCGCGGTAATGGCGGTGAGCGCAGTTGTCTCAGTACGCAGAACGCGAGGTCCTAACAGAATATCAGTAAACTGATAACGTGCGGTCATGGCAATTTCATCTGCCGACAGTCCACCCTCCGGGCCAATCAGCAAGCGGATGCGCTCTACCGGCAGCGGCAGCGTATTGATGCTGGCGCTGGCGCGAGGATGCAGGTTCAGTTTCAACCCTTCGTCCTGTTCCGCGCACCATGCTTCCAGATCCATTGCCGGGCGAATTTCAGGCACCCGGTTACGACCGCACTGTTCGCAGGCGGCAATGGCGATTTTCTGCCACTGCTGGAGCTTTTTGTTCAGGCGTTCACTATCCAGTTTAACGCCGCAGCGCTCAGAAAAAAGTGGCGTAATGAGGCTTACACCCAGTTCGATCGATTTCTGGATAGTAAATTCCATTTTTTCGCCGCGCGACATCACCTGGCCCAGGTGGATGTGCAACGGCGATTCACGATCGTCGAGTTCGGCGTTAAGCACCTTCACGTCCACGCTTTTCTTGCTTGCGTGAGTGATTTCGGCGTCAAACACCTGGTTGCTACCGTCAAACAGCTGTAGCGCCTGGCCAGGTCCCATACGCAGCACACGGCCGATATGGTTGGCGGCATCTTCACACAGTGAAATTTGGCTGCCGGAAACGAGTGGCTCAGGGTGATAAATGCGAGGAATGCGCATAGTTAAACATCCGCGTCATGGCCCTGGACTGCGAAAGGCCAGGGCATGGTTAAAAATATTGCCGCTAGTGTAGGTTAGCTCTTTTGCGCCTGGCAAGCGCGTTGCACATAGGGGTTATGGTTCCCCTGTACCTTCGCAATGCGTTCGTCACGCTCACACTCCCAGTCGGTGACCGGATATTGCTTGTTCCAGGCATTAAAAAGCTGGGTTTGTTGGCGGGAGAGCGTCAGGTCGTACTGGTCACGCATGTAAAAATAGGTGCGTGCGATAGCGCCGCGGGCGCGGGCTGGCGGCTCGGCAACTTTCTCTTTGAAATCAACCTTCATGGCGCACTGTCCATACTGTCCTTCACCACCGTTCCACTGGCTGTACATAAAGTTTGCGCGATCGCCATTCACTTCACCCACTGCAGGCTGCAGGTTATGCATATCGCTTTCCATCTGGCGATAGACCGGATCTTTGGCGCAGTTTTTACGCCCTCCGTCCTGCCAGCACTGGCGCTGATGGCCAAACTGCCAGGCGGGAACAACGTGCTCCCATTCGATACGACTGGCGCGGTTTTCGTTTTTTCGCACTTTATAGCCGCAGGATTCAAGGTCAACGACCCCTTTTTTACCTTGCCAGTTAATTTTGCAACCACAGTAGAAATCGCCCGGCGCATCGGCGTTAACTTTGACGCCTGCTGCTTTCGCCTGAGAAAAACTGTTGATACCTTCGGCTAACACCGGGCCAGAAAACGCAGCGGCTAACATGGCCGCGGCAAAAGAAAGATTACGGTACATCACGAACTCCGTGTCAAAACGAGCCCGCAACGTAGCGAAAGTTGTTCTTGTATGCAATCAGCTAGATCAGAAAGGTTCCTGATAATTCTGAATATTATTCTGCAACCAGTGGTTCGCCGCAATGGACGCAGCGGTAGGTGGCTTCACCGCGAACAACACGGTTATGGCGGCGAACGGTCAAGTGATGTTCCTGGCACTTACAGCGGTAAGCAAAGGTTTTACGCTGCACGGATTGCAGTTCAAACTGATGCGTGCGTCGGGCCGGGACGCCCAGCACACTCTCCATCATCCATTTCCACTCTTTTCCGTGCGGCGGGACGCGGCCAAAGTGCTTCCACACCAGCAAATGTGCTAGTTCATGGGGGACCACTTCGTTAACGAACGCATCGACGTTTTCCATCAGCAACACCGGGTTTAGGCGGATTTCGTAAGTTTGTAGCCACGCCGTACCTGCGGCGGTTCCGCGCTGTTGGTAAACAAGCTTTGGCTCCGGGTAATAACATTCCAGCTTGAGATTGGCCTGGGCGAGTTTTTCCCGCAGGCTGCGCATAACGGCTTGCTGGATGGCGATGGGAAGTCGGGAGGTTTTCATAACGCCAGAGGATAGTGCGACAGGGAAGGGACTGCAAGAGGAAGGCTTCCTCCCGCCCGGGGAGGAAGCTTTGAGTGATTAGTCGTGTGCGCCAATTTCGCGCAGTTTACGACCTTTCATCAGGTTACGTTCAATGTGTTCCAGAGAGACGTTTTTCGTTTCCGGGATTAGCCACAGAGTCAGGAAGATGAACAGTACGTTCAGACCGCCGTAGACCCAGAAGGTGTTAGCGCTGCCCAGCGAGTTCAGCATCGTCAGGAAGGTTGCGCCAACGATCATGTTAGCAATCCAGTTGGTTGCGGTAGAGCAGGTGATGCCGAAATCGCGGCCTTTCAGCGGCTGAATTTCAGAACACAGCACCCAAATCAGCGGACCGGCGCTCATCGCGAAGCCAACGATAAACATCAGCAGCATCAGCACGGCAAAGTACTGGGCGGCAGCGGAGTGGATACCCACATGCATCATAGTGCCCAGCACGCCCATACCCACCGCCATGACGATAAAGCCAAGAATCAGCGTAGGTTTACGGCCCCAGCGGTCAACCAGGCCAATGGCGATAAAGGTTGCCAGTACGTTGGTCAGGCCAACGATAACCGTTCCCCACATCTGCTCGGTGGTGTTGGTATAACCTGCCAGTTCAAAGATTTTTGGCGCGTAATACATAATGACGTTCATCCCGGTGAACTGCTGCATCACCTGTAACAGCACGCCAAGGAACACTGCGCGACGGAAGTTGCTGTTTTCTTTAAACAGCGCCCAGCCACTTTGTTTAACCTGCAGACTCTCACGAATTTCATCCAGCTCGCGTTTGGCCTCGGCGCTGGTATCACGCAGACGCAACAGAACGCGCTCGGCATCGACAAAACGACGTTTAGCTGCAAACCAACGTGGGCTGTCCGGCAGGAAGATAACGCCAACCAGCAGTAACAGAGCAGGGATAATGATTACGCCCAGCATCCAGCGCCATGCGCCGCTATAACTGAATGCGGTATCGGAGAGGTAAGCGCCGAGGATCCCGATGGTGATCATCAACTGATACATCGAGATCATACTGCCACGGATTTTTTCCGGTGCGATTTCGGACAGGTACAGCGGCGCAGTATAAGACGCAACACCAACGGCCAGGCCCAGCAGCACGCGGGAAACCAGCAGCACTTCAACGTTTGGCGCGGCGGCGGAGAACAGTGAACCGGCAACAAACAGGATTGCGCCAATCATCAGGCTCTTTTTACGCCCCAGTTTGAAGGAGAGCCAGCCGCTGCCAACAGCGCCTACAGCCGCACCAAACATCATTGAGCTCACCACCCATTCCTGAGTGTGCGGGGTAATTTGAAACTCGTCGGTGATGAACGGTAAAGCACCGGCAATAACACCGATATCCAGGCCAAAAAGTAATCCAGCCAGGGCTGCAAGAAAGCAGACAAAAAATGTCATGGCTTTGTTGGAACGCCCCGTTTTTTTATTGTCAGGCATGATGCCCTCCGGTTGGGTAGCTAGTTTTGTTGATGTTAAGGGTAGGTGAGTGCGGGGTAAAAAAATGCGAATTACATCACATTAGTGTAATCGCTTACACTGGTATCCATGGTGTTTATTATTTATTCGATTGAAAAATAACGTTTTTTATAAGAATGCGATAAAGCTGGTTGCCTGAAATTAAGACAATACTGAAAGATAATGTAACAATGATGCACAAGAGATGGCCAGGAGATGTTAATTCAAAGTGGGCTTAAATACTGCTTAATGTAATCGCTTTCATTTTCGTTCGAAAAGAGGATTGCCAGGCCGTTATGGGAATGGGGAAGAGAAGATGGGCATAAAAAAAGACCAGCCGGGGCTGGTCTTAGGAAGTATACGCGTTCAGTCGTGGGTGAATTACTTCAGCCCGGCAGCGTCACGCAGCAGTTGCGCTTTGTCGGTTTTTTCCCAAGGGAAATGTTCGCGACCAAAGTGACCATAGGCTGCGGTTTCTTTGTAGATTGGGTGCAACAGATCCAGCATCTGAATCAGACCATACGGGCGCAGGTCAAAGAACTCACGCACCAGCAGGGTCAGCTGTTCTGAAGGCACTTTTTCGGTACCGAACGTTTCAACCATGATAGAGGTCGGTTCAGCCACGCCGATGGCGTAGGAAACCTGAATCTCACAACGGTCAGCCAGACCAGCGGCAACGATGTTTTTCGCGACGTAGCGCGCCGCATAGGCTGCGGAACGGTCAACTTTAGACGGATCCTTACCAGAGAATGCGCCGCCACCGTGACGAGCCATGCCACCGTAGGTATCAACGATAATCTTACGACCCGTCAGACCGCAATCGCCCATTGGGCCGCCGATAACGAAACGACCGGTTGGGTTGATGAAGAATTTGGTCGAAGCATTCAGCCATTCAGTCGGCAGCACCGGTTTGATGATCTCTTCCATAACGGCTTCTTGCAGCGATTTCTGGTCGATATCTTCAGAGTGCTGAGTTGACAGAACAACCGCATCAATACCGACGATTTTGCCGTCGTCATACTGGAAGGTGACCTGGCTTTTTGCATCCGGACGCAGCCAGGATAAGGTGCCGTTTTTACGCACTTCAGCCTGACGCTGCACCAGACGGTGAGCATAGGTAATTGGCGCTGGCATCAGCACGTCGGTTTCGTTGGTGGCATAGCCAAACATCAGGCCCTGGTCGCCCGCGCCCTGTTCCAGCGGATCGGCACGGTCAACGCCCTGGTTGATGTCCGGAGACTGTTTACCAATTGCGCTCAGTACCGCACAAGAGTTGGCGTCAAAACCCATGTCGGAATGCACATAGCCAATTTCGCGCACCGTGTTACGGGTGATCTCTTCGATATCGACCCATGCGCTGGTGGTGATCTCACCGCCAACTAAAACCATACCGGTTTTGACGTAGGTTTCGCAGGCAACGCGTGCTTTCGGATCCTGTTCCAGGATTGCATCCAGCACGGCATCAGAGATTTGGTCAGCGATTTTGTCAGGATGCCCTTCTGATACGGACTCGGACGTAAAAAGGTGTTTTGCCATATTTAATTTCACCTAAGGAGAATTTGGTTAGCTCAAACTGTCGAGTGGGATAGCCATGTGTAGAAGATTCTACCATGAGTCTGCAGATGACGGACACTGGCAGTCTGAGTGTTAATCGGTATAGATGGATTAACATCTGGACGGCTATTTTAGGACAGTTCTTCGCCTGATTTCCAGCTTTTTTTGAGTAAGGTCTCATTGTACTGAAAATGTAACTGGAAATTTTTCCTGACGGTGCTGGCAATGTGCGTATTTATCTTTTGCTTTTTGACTTTCTTATCGGTATAAAACGCGGCGCGCGGCTCATACAAAAAGCACACGACATTTTCATCGTGTTGCCACTTCCAGCCGGGTTAAAACTTTAGCTTTGGCTTGTGGGTTCGTTCCGTAAGGAGCAACCGTGGAGGTGATACGAGATAATGAACCGTTGTATTCTGCTGAATCTGTCGCACCGTTCTGGTGTACATATGTCCCTCGCAATCTGCATCTTGCATACCTGCCGATGTTATACCCATCTCGGCGCTTCTCAGGACTCAAGAGCCGGTAACGGTCACTAAGAACTGAACAAGGGCGCTCTTGGTAAACAAGAGTTTTCTCGTGGTTTCGCCGAACCGTCAGCAGTACGTTCGGTTACGTGTTTACAATGATATGAAAAAGAAACCGGTCGCACAGTCGGAGCATCAGCACTATCTGCTGGAAATTCTGCCTGTATTTGGGTTGTTATCGCGTCTTTGGATTGCGATAGTAGTCAACTGTTTTACACTTGTTAATAAAATTTGAGGTTCGCTATGTCTGACGACATTTCTTTGGGTTCGCCTTCGTCAGCAGGCGAACACGGTGTACTACGCTCCATGCAGGAGGTTGCAATGAGTTCCGAGGAAGCCAGCAAGATGCTGCGTACTTACAATATTGCCTGGTGGGGTAATAACTACTATGACGTCAATGAACTGGGTCACATCAGCGTGTGCCCGGATCCGGACGTACCAGAAGCGCGCGTTGACCTTGCTGAGTTGGTGAAAGCCCGTGAAGCGCAGGGCCAGCGTCTGCCTGCATTGTTCTGCTTCCCGCAGATCCTGCAACACCGACTGCGTTCGATTAACGCCGCGTTCAAACGCGCCCGTGAATCCTACGGCTACAACGGTGACTATTTCCTCGTTTACCCGATCAAGGTTAACCAACACCGTCGTGTGATTGAATCACTGATCCACTCCGGCGAACCGCTGGGACTGGAAGCGGGTTCCAAGGCTGAACTGATGGCCGTTCTGGCCCATGCCGGAATGACCCGTAGCGTGATCGTCTGTAACGGCTATAAAGACCGTGAATACATCCGTCTGGCGCTGATTGGCGAGAAGATGGGCCATAAGGTCTATCTGGTTATCGAGAAGATGTCTGAAATCGCCATCGTGCTGGATGAAGCTGAACGCCTGAATGTCGTTCCGCGTCTGGGCGTGCGTGCGCGTCTGGCGTCGCAGGGTTCCGGCAAGTGGCAGTCCTCCGGTGGTGAAAAATCCAAATTCGGCCTGGCGGCAAACCAGGTACTGCAACTGGTAGAAATTCTGCGCGAGCGCGGCCGTCTGGACAGCATTCAACTGCTGCACTTCCACCTCGGCTCGCAGATGGCGAACATTCGCGATATCGCCACCGGTGTGCGTGAGTCGGCCCGTTTCTACGTCGAGCTGCACAAGCTGGGCGTGAATATTCAGTGCTTCGACGTGGGCGGCGGCCTGGGCGTGGACTATGAAGGTACCCGTTCGCAATCCGACTGCTCCGTAAATTACGGCCTGAACGAATACGCCAACAACATTATCTGGGCGATTGGCGACGCTTGTGAAGAACATGGTCTGCCGCACCCGACGGTGATCACTGAATCGGGTCGTGCCGTTACCGCGCACCATACCGTGCTGGTTTCCAATATCATTGGCGTTGAGCGTAGCGAAATTACCGAAGCGACGCCTCCGGCAGACAACGCGCCGCGCTCCCTGCAAAGCATGTGGGAAACCTGGCAAGAGATGCACGAGCCGGGCACGCGCCGTTCGCTGCGTGAATGGCTGCACGACAGCCAGATGGACCTGCACGATATTCACGTTGGCTACTCCTCTGGCACCTTTAGTCTGCAGGAACGCGCGTGGGCGGAGCAGCTCTATCTGAACATGTGCCATAATGTGCAAAAACAACTCGATCCGAGCAACCGCGCGCACCGCCCGATTATCGACGAGCTGCAGGAGCGGATGGCGGATAAGATTTACGTCAACTTCTCACTGTTCCAGTCAATGCCGGATGCGTGGGGGATCGATCAACTGTTCCCGGTGCTGCCGCTGGAAGGGCTGAACCAGGCGCCTGAGCGCCGCGCGGTGCTGCTGGATATTACCTGTGACTCTGATGGCGCTATCGACCATTACGTTGACGGGGATGGTATTGCTACCACTATGCCGATGCCGGAATACGACCCGGAGAACCCGCCGATGCTGGGCTTCTTTATGGTTGGCGCGTATCAGGAGATCCTCGGCAACATGCACAACCTGTTCGGCGATACCGAAGCGGTCGACGTGTTTGTCTTCCCTGATGGCAGCGTGGAAGTGGAATTGTCTGACGAAGGTGATACCGTGGCGGATATGCTGCAGTACGTGCAGTTGGATCCGAAAACGCTGCTGACGCAGTTCCGTGATCAGGTGAAAAACACCGATCTGGACGCCGAGCTGCAACAACAGTTCCTCGAAGAATTTGAAGCGGGTCTGTACGGATACACCTATCTGGAAGACGAGTAAAGCTGTGCGGGTTCGCTTGAATCCGTACAAATTAACGGCGATAATTCGCCAAAACAAGTAGTCACGTAAATCAATCCCTTCCTCGTCGGGCTTAACGACGCGGAGGGGATTTTTTTTCATCGATTTTTAAAGAGGTCAGTACATGAGCACCTTAGGTCATCAATACGACAACTCCCTGGTTTCTAACGCCTTTGGTTTTTTGCGTCTGCCGATGAATTTCATGCCCTACGACAGCGACGCCGATTGGGTGATTACTGGCGTGCCGTTTGATATGGCGACTTCCGGTCGTGCTGGCGGCCGTCATGGTCCGGCGGCGATCCGTCAGGTATCCACTAACCTGGCGTGGGAGCATAACCGCTTCCCGTGGAACTTCGATATGCGCGAGCGCCTGAACGTCGTGGACTGCGGCGATCTGGTTTATGCTTTCGGTGATGCCCGTGAAATGAGTGAGAAACTGCAGGCACACGCAGAGAAACTCCTTTCTGCGGGTAAGCGTATGCTCTCCTTTGGTGGCGACCACTTCGTCACGTTACCGCTGCTGCGCGCGCACGCTAAGCACTTTGGTAAAATGGCGTTGGTACATTTCGATGCCCACACTGATACCTACGCTAACGGTTGCGAATTCGACCACGGCACCATGTTCTATACTGCGCCGAACGAAGGGCTGATCGACCCGAACCACTCGGTGCAGATTGGTATCCGTACCGAGTTCGATAAAGACAATGGTTTCACCGTGCTGGACGCCTGCCAGGTGAACGATCGCAGCGTGGACGACATCATCGCCCAGGTTAAGCAGATCGTCGGCGATATGCCGGTGTACCTGACCTTTGATATCGACTGCCTGGATCCTGCGTTTGCGCCAGGGACCGGCACGCCGGTGATCGGCGGCCTGACCTCCGATCGCGCGATCAAGCTGGTACGGGGTCTGAAGGATCTGAATATCGTGGGTATGGACGTGGTAGAAGTGGCGCCGGCTTACGATCAGTCTGAGATCACCGCACTGGCGGCGGCAACGTTAGCGTTAGAAATGCTGTATATTCAGGCTGCGAAAAAAAGCGAGTAACGGGCTATAAGTAGGGTTAACCAGCCGTTGGGCTGAAAAATCAAAGCCAGGCAATATTCATGCCTGGCTTTTTTACATTTTTCGCGTGGTTAATGCGAAAGAAGGGAGATTAAATATCAGACAAAATCTGAATCTTTAAACTCGACGGTGACTGTGGCGTAGATATTGATGGGTGTATCAGATAGCAGTTGCTTCCAGTTGCCACGCTGAATCATGGCCCCGTTCAGCGTTTTATGCTCAGGTGTTTTTGGCATATCCATACCCGATTTCCCGGTAGCAGAACCCGGCGAAAGCGTCGGTGTTTGACCACTGGTATTGCTGGAAGGCATAACACCATTAGTCTGATCGCTATCTGTAGTGACATGTTTTGGCGTTTTTGGCATATCCATACCCGATTTCCCGGTAGCAGAACCCGGCGAAAGCGTCGGTGTTTGACCACTGGTATTGCTGGAAGGGGTTATACCATTCGTCATATCACCATTCCATTTTCGATGCGCTGGGGTGTTTGGCATATTCATACCCGATTTACCCGTTGCCGACCCTGGAGACAGAACTGGATAGTTGGTATTAGGCACGGCCCATTTTTTCGCCGGAGCGGGCTTGCTGTCAGTTGTTCTTGTAGCGTCAGTCACATCAGCTGTTTTTGTACTATCCGCCGCTTTCGGCTTCGGCACGATATCGCTGGCAGTGGACGGTTTCACCGCCGGAACATCTTCACTGTGTGCTGTTTCAGACGGAGTTGAATCTTTAACCGTCGTGCTGTCGGTTGCTTTTGGCGTTGGCGTCAGAGCATCCGCACTGGGTGGTTTCACCGCCGGAACATCTTCACTGTGTGCTGTTTCAGACGGAGTTGAATCTTTAACCGTCGTGCTGTCGGTTGCTTTTGGCGTTGGCGTCAGAGCATCCGCACTGGGTGGTTTCACCGCCGGAACATCTTCACTGTGTGCTGTTTCAGACGGAGTTGAATTTTTAACCGTCGTGCTGTCGGTTGCTTTTGGCGTTGGCATCAGAGCATCCACACTGGATGGTTTCACCGCCGGAACCGCTTCGCTGCTTGCGGTTTCAGAATGTGTTTTATCTGTTACTGTAGCATCGTTCGCTTTTTTACTGTGTGTGTCAGCTTTATTTCTGGTGGTCGCTGGGCTCTCAACAGCATCGTTGCCTTTTTTCTTCAGACCAGGATCGCCAACGGTGAACGAAATGTTGTTCCCGGCTTCTTTTTCATCGCGGGTGACGACCGACATATTTTCTTTGTCGGTATTCACATTGCCATTAACGGCATTGCTGGTGGTATTATCCACCGCAATGGTTGATTTCTGCGTCTCGTTGTAGTGGATTTCATCAACAGTATCGACATACAGGTTAGCCGTTGGGATGAAACCATCGACGCCAAACCCAAGACCCGCGCCGCCGTATGTGCCATCTTGCTCAATGTGATCCTCCAGATCTTTTACATTGATATTACCCGCAACATCCACCGCGCCTGTTCCATCTCCAGAAACCAGATGAGAACCTTCCATATTCAGGTCGCCACCTGTTTTCACGTTCAATTCGCCAGTGGTGCTGATGCCAGATTGTTTCGCTGTAGTGGCTGAGTCGTAGCTTTCAGAACCACCGCCGCCATTTGCAGCAACCGAAGGCAGAACGCCACCTGCTGTCGAGATCCCTACACCGACCGATGCACCCCAGTTAGCATTGCTGGCCTCTGTGTGGGCAGTATCTTGTACTGAGTTAATGATAAGGTCGCCGCCAACGTTGACGTCGGTTTTATCGGCAGCGATATTGGCACCGGACATGGTCATATCACCACCGGCGTTAATTTTCACATTGGCGCCTTCGATTGAGCTATTGGTATAGCTGGTACTATTACCTGAGCCATTGTCTTTACTGCCATTATAACCAAACGACACACCTGCGCTGGCACTGTTGGTATCCACGCCGGCATCTAAGGTCAAACCGGCCTGATGCGTGGTTGATTCCGTACTGTAAGATGACGTGGCCTGAGCGGCGTTAATATCGACATTGCCACCGGCGTTAATCGCCACATCATCGGCTTTAATATCGACGCCATTCAGCGTGGTATCATTTTTCGAGTTAATTTTTACATTACCAGCATTGATATTGGAGATATTTTCCGATGAAGAGGAACTGGTTGCACTGTTAGTCGTGGTCTTCACGCCGATAGAAACCGAACCACCCGCCAGGTCGTTAAACAATACGTTAGAGACATCGCCCAGTACTTCTGCTGTGGTGGTTCCACCGTTGATATCTTGACCATCCTGTGCTTTTTCAGCCAGGTTGCCGAACTTATCAATAGAGTCGGCAATGGTGCTGTGTGCTTCGCCGGAAATGCCCATAAAGGATTCTTTATGGGATTCCGATGTTTTGGTTTCGTTGAGATACTTGGTGCTGGTCACTTCTTCTGCAGAAATACTGAGATCGTTGCCTGCGCTCAGATCCGCTCCACCGATATCTGCGGTTTTACCTGACTCAATGGAACCGGAATCAGTAAAGTTAATCGCAGCATTGGTGTTGGTCTTCGTTTGAGTGGTTGTAGTATCGGTGGTGGTTTCCATGCCGATCCTGAAGTTCGCGGAATCTCCCATTGCGGCTCGACCAGGACGCCCACCCGATGACTCTGACTCCCCTTGAGAACCGCCGCTGGTGTAATCACCTGAAGTTGTCGAGGTCGAGGTACCATCATTTACACCATACCCAGCTTCGACTGTTTGACCACCACCACTGGCAGATGCTTCAGCAATGAACTGACGTGAAGTCGTGCTCTTTTCTTCCACCGAGACATCTTCGGAGGTCTTTATTGTGACGTTGTTATCTGCTTTGATACTGCCTGTTTCAGCAGTGTAGGTGCCGCCTTCCATAACGACATCGTTGCTGGCTTCGATGGACATATTACCGCCCGCCGACACATTCGAACCAATGGCAGTACCTGTTGCACTTTTGGTGTCGACCGTTTTATAACTGCCTGCACCCGTAATATCACTGTCGATAGTACGGCTAGATTCAACCTGATGAAGGTCGTTGAAGGTGACGTCGCCGTCGGTGGCCTGCAGTGTGATATCGCTACCTGCAGTAATATCCGAAGCGTTAGAAGTGATGGATTTTGCTTTCATGGCGACAGAACCGCCTGCCGTTACGCCATCATCATTAGCATGGATTTGCTGAGAACCATCTTCGTTACGACCTACACTTGCGGTCATCGTGATGTCGCCGTTTTCAGCTGACATGGCAATATCGCCATCAGCTTTAATTGCCGCACCAGAGCTGTTGATATCACCCTCAGTTGTCGTCATGGTGATATCACCGCCAGAGGATATCCCGGAGTCCATGCCATTGCTGACGTTGTTAATATCTCCTTGTGATACCAGCGTCATGTCACCACCGGATTGGATAGAACCATTCATATTGTTGATTGCGTCTGCATCGACATCAACATTATTGCCAGCACTGATTGCTGCTGATCCGCTGGTAACTTCACCCGTTTCAATTTGCTTGAGCGTTTCCGGGCAGAGATAAACAACCGGCACCATCACTTCGACCCCGTTTACGCTCTGGCTGACGTACCAGACAATATCCTGATCCAGATTCGCTTTTTGCTCGTCGGTCAATGGTTGACCCACGACCAGCCCCAGCTCACTGTCTGTTGCCGCAACCCCTGCATTATTCATCAGGTCCTGTACCAGAGCATCACCTTCCAGGCCATCCCTCACGGAGAAGAAGCTGCCTACGGCGCTGCTGACTTCACGACGAATGAGTTCAGAGGTGAAGTAGTTGTCACCGATAACATTGACTGGCGTGGTCGGGTTATATCCTACCTGCTCAAAAAAGTATTCAGAGCCAGTGAATTTACTCTGGTCGAGCATGTCTGGACGTGTTTCAAATATTGGCACAATATTGTTGCTTGGGCCTGAGTATTCGGTTCCATTTTTCTCGGCCTCAGAGGCTTTTTTGAAGTCTGTGGACAGTTCAAACATGCCGGGAATTGAAATTAGGTCTTTGATCGTAGGTAATGGGCTAATTCCCATTTTTAACTCTTCAACGTTCTGGGTATTAACATGAATGTCATATCCAGCGATGACGGTGTCAACGTTATACTCACCAACATCAACGTTAGTAACTTCCGCACCTTGATTTATTACCCCTGCATTTGCAATACCATTATTAATGGTCCCGCCATTTTGGGTGAAATTATGTCCGGCAGTAATTTCACCTTTTTCTAGCGGTACAAAATAAATCATGTCATCTTTCAATGTAGCATCATTGTTGCCACTAATGGTTGCCCAGGTATCCCTGAGAGTATCAAAGCTTTGAGTAGACCAGGTTTCACCGAACACTTTGTTCATAATACTTTTTAGCTGAGTAGAATTATTTGAAGCATCAACTAGTGCATAATAGGAACGCTCTTTCTGTGGGGAATCGCTGCCACTTTTGGACGCAGCTGAACCATTGCCGAAGATGAAATCAAAGTATTGATATAGTGAGTTAAATTCCCATTCTGTACCGTGTTTTCCTTTGATGACCCCCCATGAATAGTCAATGGTGATTGGCGTTGCTAAGGTAATATTCAGATAATCATAAATAGACTCTGAGGTGTATTTAGGCGAGTTGTAGATATTACCCGTAATGGTGATATCATTACCAGCCTGAATTAATCCACCTTCGTTTGTAACATCATGGTCCTCGTAAATGTCTCGCTGATTAATGTTAATATTCCCACCTGCACTGATTTCAGCAAGTTTATCTAATGTGATGTCAGAAACCAAAACTGGAATATGGAATGTTGTCTCAATATCAATTTTTGTGGTTACATGGTCAATGGTGTGATATTCCCCTGAGGCGTCTTGGGTTTGAGTCTGTGTGACATCACCACCTGTATAGGTACTTTCATTTTTGATGGTTTTAGCATCAATGTTAATATCTTTTTCTGCGCGTATAATTCCCGCGTAGTTCCAAATTTCCTGGGCTATGATAGATATATCGCCCATACTGAGAACGTTACCTAGCATATTATTAGTAAACTTACCATTTCGGGCTTCAAGGCTCATATCCCCCATTGACCACAATAACTTGTTTTCGTTATTAATGATATCTCCGGCATTGATATTAAGATTGCCTGCAGTGATAATTGATTCATTATTTGTGAAAGTCTTATTTGCATCAATGCTGAGATCGCCAATGGCTTCTATGTTGGCATTGTTGGTAAACTCACCCTGCGTTGAAATATTAAGAGATTTTCCGGCACGGATATCATTGTTGTAATCATCAAGGTAAATACTGTCGACGACGTCAAGCGCCAGCGTCAGTGCAGACTCAAGAACACCACTGTTATTATCGAGGTGTGTTAGTGCCAGGGTTAATGCACTCTCTGCACTGATCGTACCGCTACTGTTGTTATTTAATGTATCACTAATGATGGCAATGTCGTTACCACCGATCAGTGCACCGTTCGTGTTGTTTGTATTTTTTGCGGTGATTGTTGTCTTATTATTACCAACCAGTACGGAACTATCACTATTATTCAGCATGTCGCTGGCATTGATTGTCAGGTTCGCGTCTGAGGAAACAATTACGGCCTGCTGAGTGTTATTGATTGTGGCAGCATTAATGTTGATGTCGCCACCAGCGACAATGGTTGATACATCCTGACCGCCGTTAGCTGATGGCATTGTGCCGCTGTTATTAAGCGTGTCGGTGTTGATCTCTACTTTACCTTCCTGAGCCTGAATAACGCCTGCTGCCGTGTTGGCGACGATGCCGATGGCGTTGAGGACCGTATTCATTCCGGCTGTGATGACTGCGTGATCGGTGTTAAGTAGCGAGTCAACATCCTGAAGAGTAAGATTCCCCAATGCGATGAGGAGATGATCATTACCCTGGTTAATCAGTGAGCGAAGGTTACTGATAATTAAATCGGTACCAGCTTGTACAATGCCTTCATTTTTAAATAAATTACCGTTCGAAAGGGAGACTTTTCCTTCACTGATAACATAGGCGCTGTTGTTAAATGTGGTGATGTTATCTAACTGAATATCGCCCGCAGAAGAGAGGAGGGATTCTTCGGCGTTAGTTAGGGTTTCTACCTGCTTAATATCAAGCAGCGTATTTGATTGGATTGCAGAGCCCCCGAGGTTATTTAGTGTAGTGATATTTGAAATCTGGGTTGCACCCTCGCTATAAAGGCTGGCGCCACTGCTGTTGGTCAATGTCCCAATATTATCCAGCGCAAGGTGGCCATCAGACATGATCAGGGCACTATTGTTATTGAGAATATCAATATTGGATAGCGAAAGATTATCACTGGCATACAGCGTCCCGCCAGCAGTGTTGCTTAGTGTCCCAATATCAGCCAGATTGATATTTCCTGCCTGAATTGTCGCACTGTCATTGCTCAGCGTTTCGAGGTTTCGTAATGTTAAATCCCCTGTGGCTAAAATAGCGGCATCGCCTGAGTTTGTCAGTGATGTAAGGCCATCAACGGTGACAGAGGCTCCTTGGATCCAACCACCACCATCGTTTTGCAGCGTGCCGCCCGCTTCGGTTTGGATGTTCAGTGCACCTTCTGCGATAATTTCCCCTGCTGCAGAGTTGTTCACCTGCTTGCTGACGGCGAGGGCGATTTCGCCTGCACTACTCAACTGCCCCCCGTTATTACTTAGTTTTGCGGTCTTAATTTGTAACTGTGTTTTGGCATTCATACTGCCAGTGTTGGTGAGTTCAGCATTGCTATCAGATTGTATGATTCCGATATTGCGACCTTCAATTTTGCCACTGTTTTTAACCGACTTTCCTTTCACTGATAAGGTAACGTCTTTTTTATTACTGACAATATTACCGTTGTTGTCGACATTGCCGTCTATGGCTAGTAGTAAAGATGCGTCATCGCCACTGATATTACCACTGTTGTTGAGGTTACCGGCGACAGCGATATTTATGTCACCGCTGCTGGTGCCGATATTACCTTTATTGTTGAGTGCGCTTGCCCGCATGACCAGTTGTTTATCAGCAAACAAGCGACCATTATTTTCAAGGGTCGAAACCGTTAGTGTCTGATTACCTGATGTATAAAGGATGCCATTATTTTTCATTGAGCCAGAAGTAAGGGTGATATCACCACTGGCGTTAATGGAACCACTGTTTTCGAAAACGTCAGTCAGATTGATCTGCAGCGTACCTTTTTTCGCCATGATCACGCCGCTATTATTGCTCATGCTTTTTGCAGTGACTGCGATGTCACCACTATGGCTGACGACTTCTGCATCAGAAACAATGCTGCTGAATGCCGTTTCTTTACCATTGACCAGCACGACAAAATCACCGTTCTTCAGAGTAACTACGCCGCCACTGATGGTATTACCATTAGCATCCAGGGCTTTTAGTGAGCCGGTGAGGGTATATTCTCCTGCTACATTGATTTGAATGGAGGGGACGGAAGTCTTGCTGGTGCTTTCCGTAATTAATGCGGCTGCATTCTGTACCAGAGAGGAGGCGTCAATACGAATAGTCCCTGAATGTGAAAGCAGGTCGTTACTGACCGTCGCTCCCGCCAAGGCATTAATAATGATATTACCTTGCGCTTCAGTACCACCTTTGCCGCTACTGTCTTTATTCAACGTAACATTGTTGCCTGCCAGCATAATGGCCTTATCGCTGTGCAGGGTTGTTAGAGACAGGTCGCCATTAGCGTTAATTTCGATATCATTACTGGCGATAATGCCACCAGCATGGCGAACCCCCGCTCCAGACTCTGTACTGATAAGCTGGATCCTTCCACCATACATTGAACCTAATGTGCTGCCGTCAATTGCTACGGTTGGGGTATTATTATCACCAGTGCTGCGTGCAGTGTAGCTACGTTTCTCCAGGTCATAATCATTTGTGCCCGCGAGGATTTTTATATCTGCAGTTCCGGAGATTTCACCTTGTAGCTGTGCACTCCGGCTGACAACATCGAAATAACTCAGACCGTCAGTAGACACGCCCTGACCGGTAATGGCGATGTTCCCTTTATCAACGGCCAACATATAGTCACCATCATCTTTCATCTGCACCTTACCGGTACTCAACGTCAGACTGTTGGCATTGATTGTTGTTGCACCGTTAACGCTAATTCCGTTTTCATTAGCGACGATAATATCGGCCTTTTTACCAAATACCTCCATTGTCCCATTGATATATGACGCTTGCGCACCAGTAACTTCACTGATAATTGCACTGGCCTCTTGCTGTAATTGGGCATTTTTAATGGCATAACCACCAATTTTGGTGACGCCATCCTGTTTACTGTTGTTAAATACCATACCCTGCTGATCAACATTGAACTGATCGAATTTGTTCAGTGAAATGCCTTTTGCATTTGGGTTGGTTATATTGACCATCGGCGTACCGTTGGCCGTTTGCCCCATTGTCGGACCATTAACTTGTCGGGAGTCGGGGGTTGTTGCTGCCTCCGCGTTCAGTGATAATATTCCTGCCAACGATAAATAGATCGGGCGTAAGTGTTTGTGTAGTGTCTTTGCAGTTATTTTTTGTTTCGACGCGTTTTTGTTTTTCATATATTTCCCTTAATTAGAAACTTGCTTCTAATTTGTAATAAACAACGGTGTTGTCGATAGTGTTTCCATCCATTGAATCTGGTTTTTTGACGGGCCAGCCAGCAGTAACAGATGATGAGAAAAATCTTCCGGAGGCTTTAATCCCGACAGCTGCGCCCATCATGAATTGGCTATTGCAGGTATTAACGCCTGTAGGACAGTTATCTTTGGCAAAACCAAAGTCATAACCTAAATACGGCGTCAGTTGATAAACACTGGCGAAATTAATAGTGAGTGGAAGATTGAGCGTATTTGCTATCCATGCGCCACTATCCACCATAAGTGAATCATCTTTAAAACCACGCACCGTGTATTCATCCCCGAGCGTCATTTTATAGTCACTTACCAGCGTGTCAGGCGTATACTGGAAACCCATATTCAGCTCGTAATTAGCGCCTAATCTACCTGTCTGGAACAACGGACGAGACCAACTGACAATACCGTTGTAGGTAACATAATTGACATCAAATCCGTTCAGGTCTGCGTCATCTTTCCAGGCGGCACCAAACCACGGTGTTCCGACGGCAAATCCCATATCGCCATAAAACCAACCGCCCATTAACGAGCCCACATAGGTCAGGCCGGAGGATAACGCTGTATAACTTTTGGAGCTGACGTCAATCTGTTGACCAACAATACCGTTGTAGTTGTCGCGCTTTTCCAGCTTGACCCAAGCGCTGGTTTTCCCGGTCGCATTACGTGAGAGCATTTTATTAATACGAAATGAGGTACGTTCAGAATGACCGTCGCTGTCATAGCCACCATAGTAGCCGCCAATCATCTTGTCATAGCTGGATTTATAATATGAAAAATCAAATCCCCAGTACCCAAGTGGGATACTATAACTGAGAGAAAGTGAATCCTGATTATCGTCATTATTATTCAGGTTATTCCATGAGTAATAACCATTGAAAATATCATTCAACCCAGCAATATTTTTTAAGGTGGCACTGCCATAGTACTGTTGCCATCCATCAGCTTTGTTTCCTGAGTTATTGATCCCTGTCGACATTGATAACGGAAACTCAGGCTGAGTTAGCAGGTTTAAGTTTGAACTGGCGTTGACGACGGAAGGTTCGACATGAATGGTATCGCGACTGGATACGCGAACCAAATTCTCAATAGCCTGGTCTATATCCTCCATGTTGAGCACTTTGCCCTTGGCAAAAGGGTAGGCGGCAAACAAGCGAGTGCTTTCGCGAAAGCTTGGATCATTGCCATTGACTTTGAAATCGTTAATCTTTCCCCATAATACTCGTAGGGTGAGCTTGCCCTGTTTTATGTTACCAGGCTCTATGCTGACAAGTGTTGTGGCATAACCGCGAGAAATATAAAAATTAGTAAGTTCTTTGACTAAATTAAATATTTCAGATTTTCCTAGTTCTTTACCAGTATAGCTCTCGATTAATGCCTGGCGGATAGGGGAACCCTCAAAGCGATTATCATCAAGGATATTGATTTCTTCTATTTTGAACTTCCATGACGAGTCGTTACCATCCACGATAAACTTTTCATTATTGCGTAATGAACGCTGTTGCTGTAACAGCATTTCAGTACGTTTAGCATCCTCGATTAATACCTGGCTGTTTTGTCTTTCAAGACGATCAAGTTCTTGCTTATTTTGCTGTATCGGTGGTAAATCAATAGCATAAGCCGAGGAGATAAAAGGAATCACAAAGAATAATTTTTTATAATGATTAGTAAGCATGTTGTTCTCTGAAGTATATTATTTGATAGTCATTGTATATTGAACTGCGCCAACGACGCTGCCTGCGCCTAAACCTGATTTCCGATCCACGCTTGCGGGTACATATATCTGTGCGGTATATGTTTTCATTAGTGAAGTCGTTATGTCGTAGGTGAATGTTTTATTTAGCGATAATGCATTCTCGACATAGCCATTTTTCTCAAATAACTTAATAGAGAAATTTTTTGCATAGTCGTCACCTTGTTCTACGCCAATTACGCCGGTTCCGGCCCCGAAAGGAGGAGATATAGTTGAACTAAATGTTAGCGTTACGCTGCTTGCTGTTGGGCACGTCATGGTAATAGTAAATTCTTTTTTCTCGCCTTGTGCTGTTGCGCTATTTTGGAAATCAGCAAGGCTGTATGATCCCAGATCAAGACTGTTGGTCGAAGGGAAAATTGAACAGGAGCGCGTTAAAACCTTTATTGCAGCAGCGAAGTTGATTGTCATGATCCGTAATTTATCACCAATATTATTGGTTGGTATTACGTTCGCTGTAGCTATCTCTCCTGCGGGAATGTAGCTTTCTCCCTGATTTAATGTGCCTGTTTGTACAAATTCAATGAGAACACTACTGCCAGTGATTGAGCATCCGGAACTGCACTGTGTTGATATGCCTGAATTACCTGGGATCCAATTGCCAGATGTTCCAGTTACTGGCCATTTAATACGAATCCCGATGCCCTGAATTTCTGTTGCATAAACTTTATCAATAGATGTTGCCAGATATTCACGACTAAACTCTGAATGCCAGTTAGTTTGAATACCCTGGTCACAGGTATATTTCAGATCGGGCATGCTGTAACTCTTTGACCATAATACTGTGCCTGCACTTCCCTTATCTGCAGGGTTTAAAGTAATATTGTCAGGAATAGTTAAAATTGACTCTGCAGTATTGAGCTTGCAGGAAGTTGCATTGACTACAGGGCTTATCAATAATGTAATAAAGCTGATGGATAAAATTAGCTGGATTATTTTCCTCATTTCATTTCCCCTGGATTAAGACATGGAATGATCAAAGCATTGATTTCACCCTTGGATTCTTCTGGTTGATCTGCTGCGGTGAATTGATAGTTCACGGTGCACTGTTTATTCTGTTTGTTTTTCTTCCATTTAATTGTAAAGGTATTATCGCCCTCATCTAATACAACCATCGCCAGACCACCTTGCCCAACCATGCCGATATTCTTCATATCTTTGTCATTAATAGATGCTCCGAATGGTATGGATTCAGTGGTGCTGCTTTTAAAATAAACCAATGTTTGTTTGTTGCGCTGTGTTTGCATTTTTATCAACACAGCAGCACCTGCACGAGGGACTATTTTACGGTGTGCATCTTCAATATCGACGCTCATTGCCGTACCTTTTGGATCAAGATAGACATCGTTATATTTGTAAGGGGATAGATAACTAACAATTCCGTAACCGTTTTTCTTAATAACTGCTCTGGAATCTGGGTAGACGTGTGAGCCTTCTGCACCTTTTGCTTCAATAATACCGATAGTGTCGCTTAATGACGGTGTAAAGTTAATTCCGCCCTGATGCACAACCAGGCCACCGCTCATATTTATTCCACCCATGAATGAATCTCGTGATTGACTATACGTCATACCCGTTGTTGCACTCTCACCTGTCCAGGAGAGGTTCATACCAAAATTAGTCTCAGGACGATTGGATTGACTGAAATAGCCGCCAAAACCGAATTGTGAATATTCTCCTGCTGAACCGTTCAGAGCCGTGCGGAAGTTCGCCTCATCGCTGTTGTAGCTAAAGTTGGCCGTCAGGCGGGCTTTTTTCTCGTAACTGCGCCCGAAGGGAATGGAGACGTTAAGATAAAGAGTGTCCTCGTGACCGCCTTCGTCATTATTGGTTCGACCATACGAGATACCCCAACTGGTACTGCCAATCTGGTTGTTATAACCCAAAGTGAAGTTGGAACGATCGTTTTGGGAGCGCTCGCTGTTCCAGACGTTGCCCACAAAACCACTGATATAAAAACTTCCCCACCCGTCAGGGAGGACCTGATTAATATTAGCTTCTACTCTTTCACGAAAACGTTCTGGATAATCGTCTTGTTGTCCTGTTTCAATGGCTTTTTTAAGACTGACTGCATCAGCCAGAGAGTAGTAGTTTTGACTGGAATAGCGGTAGCCAATGAGGCTGAAATTCGTGCCAGTCTCAGCCAGATTTCTGGAGAGGCTGACGCGCAGGCTCATATTGCAGAACTGACCACAATTTTCTGCCTTTGGCATATTGTCAAAATGGGTGAATGAACGAGTGACGTCCAACCCAAGTGCACCTATGGGGGTGTTCACGGCAAAACCGCCCATCAGTGCAGCATAGTCGCCATCAAAGGCATTTTGCCCCCCAATATAGCCGGTAAGATTGTTCATGATGCCGTACTGAAATGTCCCTTCCAGCAGTGTAGGGTCGTCTCTCAGGTCGGAATTGCGAATTTCGCCACCCGCGAGTGAATAGCGCGAATACCCTTCGCGAAGCAACTGCGGTACACTGGAGTAGGGAACGGTGAACGAAGTTTGCTTACCATTGGTCTCTTTTACCGTGACTTCCAGATCGCCGTTATAACCTGTTGCATAGAGGTCACTGATGGCGAACTCACCTGGCGGAACGACCTGTTCATAGATGACATTGCCAGACTGCTTAATCGTGACGGTGGCATTGCTGTTTGCCATACCACGAACGATGGGGGCATAACTGCGAACAGAATCAGGCAACATGCGGTCGTCTGTCGCCAAACGAATACCGCGAATTCCAGTGGTATCAAAAAAATCCCCCGTGGTACTGAGATCGCCAAGGGTGATTTGAGACTGTAAAGGCGCGATCCCCCGCTCAGCGTAGGCTTGAATATGCTGGAAATCATCCGCTTGACCGTTGTTACCTGAATGAGCACTGTCATACGTGGTAAAACGCCATGATCCTAAACTTAAAGACGTCAACAGGTTGCCATAACCGTAATTGGTATTTTCTTGTTGTGGTTCGCGGTAATGCGTACTGGATGCGCTCAAAGAATAAGCGGCCATTAATGCGGGAACACCGTCGTCCCACAATTCTGGACTGATGTAACCTACGGGTGTATTGAGGAGCATGGCCTGCGGGATGGTGACGTCAAGTTGTTCATCTTCCTGGTTATAGCTGACCGTCGCACCGGGGATTAATTCAGGAAGAATCAGACAAGATTGTGTCTGCCAGTTTTTGGGAAGCTTATCTGTATCGACGTCAAATCGAATGATCATTTCTGGCGTCATACAGGCGTTTACGCCTTGGGCATTTTTAGCGGCAATGAAACGAACAGGCCAGGTGTCGATTTTTTTTAGATTGTTATAGACTTCAAGTCTATATTCTCCGGGAATGATTTTTTCTACGCCATCAAATTGTGACAGATCGGTGCCATTATCGTAGAAATGCATGAACCCCTGAGAAAAAGAGATATTCTTTTTCTCATTGGCAGCATAAATATCCGAGGTATAGAGAAGCAGGCTTGCGCACTGCAAAATGACCAGCCGTTTAAGTCGGCGACTGTCCTTGACAATCATTATTTAACCATCCTGGTTTTGAACTATATTAGAACGTATATGTTTTTTTTATGTATGCGCCGAGATCAGTTATGTAGTTATATTTAAAAAAACCATTACCACTAATAGAAACTACTTGTGGAAAATGATAGGTCAGGGTGCTGTAGGGAAGGATCATTTTTCCGTCAATTTCTATGTCTCTACCTTGACCATCTGTCAGCCATACATTGGTCATGCTGACATGGTAGGGGGAGTTATTTGTACCGATGACATCATAACCTTTTGCTACTTTTCTTAATTCCCAGTGCAATTTATCCGCAGCTTCTTGAGGATTACCTTTGAGATTGGCTGGTCGATAAAAGAATTTAATCATTGTCCGAAAAGCCATCTTTAACTGGTTTTTACTGACCTCTTCCTGTTCGTCAGGGGGAATATCGAGTACGTTCAGCCATAACAGTGACTCCCTGTCTTGCGGATATTTACTCACAGCCTCTTTAGTTTGAAAAATACGGAATATTTTTCCCTTTTGCGCATTGATTCGTGAGGCGGGAGGATTAATGAAGAAAGGTAATGTCTCTTTCTCCATACCGTCGGTTTTATCCGTGCTGGAAAGCCAAACCTGGACGAGTTCTGGTGTTTTTCCCAAGTTATTAATTCGAACGGTTTGCTCTTTTTCCGCTGCGTTAAATGCGACACGGGTTGTCATTATTTGTATCGTGGCGTCAGCGCTGCTTAGCCAGGAAAAGATACATAAAGGAATAATTTTCAACAAGTTATTGCGCATCTTTTTAACCCTAAAGCAGAGATGACGGGATGGCGATCCCGTCATATTTATTATTGATATTTAATGGAGTACACAACTTCTGAGTTAACAACACCTGCAGTTGACGCACCACCTGTTGCGACATATTGTGCCCAGTAATCAAAACGGGCCGTATTTCCTGAGATCGTTGCAGTTTTTGCGGAATTATTCGCAGTTGTCAGGTTCAGAATTGATTTATCGGAATCCAGCAGACCGACTTGTACTTTATCTGCGCCACCGCTTTCTTTTGCGGTACTGTTTTTCAGGTTACCCGTAGTTGTGTCAAGGTATGTGCTTTGTGCCAGTTCAAAATAAACGCTTGCAACTTTACCATCTGTACAGTTGGCGCCGCTGAGCGTAATATGAAATGGTGTATCTCCCGCGCGCATTCCGTCAGTATCCAGCGCAGTGACACTGACAGACGGTAATGTTACGGTAAAATCAGGAGTAGTTGATTCTCCAGATGTGGCATCACCACCGGTAATTTCACAGGTTGCATCGCTAATCTTACCTGTAAAAGTAATGGTTCCATCCTCTGCCGCAGCAACATTGCCAGCGCTGATCAAGACAGCCAGCAGTGAGGCTTTGCAAATATTGTTCATGGTAATTATTCCTTTCCTTGCTGTTCTAAAGTGTCCGTGTGTAACTAAATATTACAATCACAATAGACATTATATAAAAGGAAAGGGTATTTAGGATATTAATTTATGCTAAATGAGGTTTTAGTTTTTCTTTAAATATATGTATTAGATATTTTATTTGAATTTGAAATGTTCATTCACTAGGTATTTTTGTGATGTATTTTATTATTATTGTGGCTGTTTTTTTTGAAAATTGGTACTTGGTGAATGAAATATTGAGGGTATCCTTATCTGCCGGATGATATTAGCTCATCCGGCTTTGATACTGTGGTTACTTAATTCCATCCGCGCTCATGCGATCGCGAATATGCTGCGCACGTTCTGCGGATGCCGGGTGATCGTCAAACATGGAGCTTTGACGTCCGGCTTCCAGTTTTGCCAGTTTCTCAAAGCTGGTTGCCAGACCTGACGGATTGATCCCGCGTTTGCGCAACAAATCATACGAGTAATCATCCGCTTCGGATTCCTGACGCTGGGAGAACTGCGAGTTCACCAGTTTCTCGCCAAGATCGCCCAATTGCGACTGCGACAGGCTGCCGACAATGCCGCCAGCGGAGGCCGCCGCTGCACGCACGGCGTTCGTGCCCAGCGCAACCTGCATGCCTTTTTTCACGTGACCCAACGCGACGTGGCCCATTTCGTGGCCGATCACCGCTTCGACTTCGTTATCCGTCATCATATCCATCAGGCCGCTGTATACCCGGATACAGCCGTTCGCCATGGCAAAGGCATTCACGTCTTTCGCCATATAGACTTTGTAGTTCACCGGCTGGCCGTTAATGTTATCGCCAAGCGCGGAGGCAATTTTGCCAAGACGCGTTGCATACTCGCTGCCAGCCGGGGCGATGGTAGCTTTGCTGTCCATATCCTTACAGGCCTGATCGCTCAGCGCTTTCACCTGAGCATCGCTCAGGCTGTAGGCCTGAAAAGCCTCTGCGCCAGAGGAAAGCAGTCCGTTTGAGTCCATGTTCTGGCAGCCGGTCAATGCCGTCGCCATGCTCGTAGCAAGCAGTAAAGCGCGAATTTTCATTTTTTCTCTTCCGCACAAAGTCAGGATTATTCTAAAAAATGCGTCGTTTGCAGGTAAACCGACGCTCGGCATAAGTATAAAGAAAAGAACAATAAGCGGGCGAGAAGATTGCGCAACATGCGTGCATGATCCAGAGATTTCTGAAGCGGTAAAAGGATGCTCCATGTACATGACACGCGGCTTGGGTTACATTGTTGGCACTTTTTTCCGGCGTAGCCCAAAACGCGCTGTCGTCAAGTCGTTTAGGGCGTGGCCTTCATTATCCGATCTGGAGTCAAAATGTCCTCACGTAAAGAGCTTGCCAATGCTATTCGTGCGCTGAGCATGGACGCAGTACAGAAAGCCAAATCCGGTCACCCGGGTGCCCCGATGGGTATGGCTGACATTGCCGAAGTCCTGTGGCGTGATTTCCTGAACCACAACCCGACTAACCCGTCCTGGGCTGACCGTGACCGCTTCGTGCTGTCTAACGGCCACGGCTCCATGCTGATTTATAGCCTGCTGCACCTCACCGGTTATGACCTGCCGATGTCCGAGCTGCAGAACTTCCGTCAGTTGCATTCCAAAACCCCGGGTCACCCGGAAGTGGGTTACACTGCGGGTGTTGAAACCACGACCGGTCCTCTGGGTCAGGGTATTGCGAACGCAGTCGGTATGGCTATCGCTGAAAAAACGCTGGCGGCGCAGTTTAACCGCCCAGGTCACGACATCGTTGACCACTTCACCTACGCTTTCATGGGCGACGGCTGCATGATGGAAGGTATCTCTCACGAGGTATGTTCTCTGGCCGGTACGCTGAAGCTGGGCAAACTGGTTGCGTTCTACGATGACAACGGCATCTCTATCGATGGTCACGTTGAAGGCTGGTTCACCGATGACACCGCTAAGCGTTTCGAAGCTTACGGCTGGCACGTGGTTCGTGGCGTTGATGGTCACGATGCTGACGCCATTAAACGCGCAGTTGAAGAAGCGCGCGCAGTGACCGACAAACCGTCTCTGCTGATGTGCAAAACTATTATCGGTTTCGGTTCTCCGAACAAAGCGGGTACTCACGACTCTCACGGTGCGCCGTTGGGCGATGCTGAAATCGCACTGACCCGTGAACAGCTGGGCTGGAAATACGCGCCGTTCGAAATCCCGTCTGAAATCTATGCTCAGTGGGATGCGAAAGAAGCAGGCCAGGCAAAAGAAGCTGCGTGGAACGAGAAGTTCGCTGCATATGCGAAAGCCTTCCCGCAGGAAGCGGCTGAGTTCACCCGTCGTATGAAAGGTGACATGCCGGCTGATTTCGACGCGAAAGCGAACGAGTTCATTGCTAAGCTGCAGGCGAACCCATCCAAGATCGCCAGCCGTAAAGCGTCTCAGAACGCGATTGAAGCATTCGGTCCTCTGCTGCCGGAATTCCTTGGCGGCTCTGCTGACCTGGCACCTTCTAACCTGACTCTGTGGTCTGGTTCTAAAGCGATCAACGAAGATACCGCTGGTAACTACATCCATTACGGTGTGCGTGAATTCGGTATGACCGCTATCGCTAACGGTATCTCCCTGCACGGTGGTTTCCTGCCGTACACCTCTACCTTCCTGATGTTCGTAGAATATGCCCGTAACGCGGTGCGTATGGCTGCGCTGATGAAACAGCGTCAGGTGATGGTCTACACCCACGACTCCATCGGTCTGGGCGAAGACGGCCCGACTCACCAGCCGGTAGAGCAGGTGGCTTCTTTGCGCGTGACGCCGAACATGAGCACATGGCGTCCGTGTGACCAGGTTGAATCCGCCGTGGCGTGGAAATACGGTGTTGAGCGTCAGGACGGCCCGACCGCCCTGATCCTCTCCCGTCAGAACCTGGCACAGCAGGAACGTACCGAAGAGCAGCTGGCGAACATCGCTCGCGGCGGCTACGTGCTGAAAGATTGCGCTGGTCAGCCAGAACTGATCTTCATCGCGACTGGTTCTGAAGTTGAGCTGGCTGTGGCTGCGTGGGACAAACTGACTGCTGAAGGCGTGAAGGCGCGCGTGGTTTCCATGCCGTCCACCGACGCATTCGACAAGCAGGATGCCGCTTACCGTGAGTCCGTACTGCCGAAAGCTGTCTCTGCACGTGTTGCCGTGGAAGCGGGTATCGCTGACTACTGGTTCAAATACGTGGGTCTGAACGGCGCTATCGTTGGTATGACTACCTTCGGTGAATCTGCTCCGGCAGAGCTGCTGTTCGAAGAGTTCGGCTTCACCGTCGACAACGTTGTCGCGAAAGCAAAAGAACTGCTGTAATTACGGTTACAGATGAAAACGGGTCGCTTAGGCGGCCCGTTTTTTTAGCAATAATATGTTTATTTATTTATTCGCAATGATTAATTGTAGATCTTTATCACAAATATGACATTTAGTGGTGTTGTGAATATGCAGCTCAGATCACATAATTGCTGTTGCTTTTTATTTATCTATAAATAACTTTTTGTTTTTAAAGGATTTATAAAAATACAGTTTACGCTGCATGGCTTTTCTCCCTCGATTGATTTCGCTTTGCCGCACGAGTATTTTATTTTTAACGCTAACTCGTACCCTAAAAATAAAATAAGGAAAATGTATGCGGCTAATTGATTACTTTCCAGGGTCATCTATCTCAATAAAAAATTCAGCAAGGAACTGGCAGGAGGCAATAGATTTTTCTATGTCATCCTTGCTGGCTAACCATTATGTTAATTCAGATTATGTTCAGGCCATTAAGGATTCAACAATCAGCAATGGTCCTTATTATATTTTGGCTCCTGGCGTTGCGATGCCGCACGCTCGACCAGAATGTGGTGCGTTAAAAACCGGGATGTCATTAACGCTTCTCAAACAGGAAGTAAAGTTTGCCGATGATGACGACGGTATAAAATTATTAATCGGGTTATCGGCAGCGAATGCCGATTCACACATTGGCGCTATCCAGGCCTTAAGCGAATTATTGTGTGAAGAGGAAGCATTAACCGCTTTATTAACGGCTAAATCAGAAAAACAACTGGCGGATATTATCGCCCACGCATAATTCACAGCATCCTTTCAGGACATTATTATGGAAAACAAGTCTGCTCGTGCCAAAGTCCAGGCTTTTGGTGGGTTTTTGACTGCGATGGTCATTCCCAACATCGGCGCTTTTATTGCCTGGGGTTTTATAACTGCATTGTTTATTCCTACCGGTTGGATGCCGAACGAGCATTTCGCCAAAATTGTCGGTCCGATGATTACCTATTTACTACCCGTCATGATTGGCTCCACAGGGGGACATTTGGTGGGAGGGAAACGTGGCGCAGTAATGGGTGGGATTGGTTCTATCGGCGTGATTGTGGGCGCGGATATTCCGATGTTCCTTGGCGCTATGGTGATGGGGCCGCTTGGCGGCTGGGTGATTAAGCATATCGATCGTCTGCTGGAAAAACGCATTCCTGCAGGTTTCGAGATGGTTATCAATAACTTCTCCCTTGGTATTGCGGGAATGCTCTTATGCTTGCTGGGGTTTGAAGTCATTGGCCCGGCGGTTCTTGTGGCTAACAATTTTGTGAAGGAGTGTATTGAAGCTTTGGTTCATGCGGGGTATTTGCCGCTGCTATCCGTGATTAACGAGCCTGCGAAAATCCTCTTTCTGAACAATGCCATCGATCAGGGCGTGTATTATCCGCTCGGCATGCAACAAGCTTCAGAAACGGGAAAATCGATATTTTTCATGGTGGCCTCCAACCCAGGGCCGGGATTGGGTTTGCTACTTGGCTTTGCCATCTTTGGTAAAGGGATGAGTAAGAAATCTGCGCCAGGGGCCATGATTATCCACTTCCTGGGGGGTATTCATGAACTGTATTTCCCCTATGTTCTGATGAAACCCCTGACCTTGATTGCCATGATCGCTGGGGGAATGACCGGGACGTGGATATTCCATCTGCTGGACGGTGGGTTGGTTGCGGGACCTAGTCCAGGATCAATATTCGCTTACCTGGCATTAACGCCAAAAGGTTCTTTCCTCGCGACTATTGCTGGCGTCACAGCGGGAACGATTGTCACCTTTGTTATCACTTCTTTAATCCTGAAAATGGAAAAGAATGTCGCAACAGAAAATGAAGATGACTTCGCTGAATCTGCCAGAACCGTCAAGGCAATGAAGCAGGAAGGTAAATTCTCTTATAAAAATATAAAGCGTGTCGCTTTTGTCTGTGATGCTGGAATGGGTTCCAGCGCTATGGGAGCCACCACATTCCGCAAGCGTCTGGAAAAAGCGGGATTGAATATTAATGTGGCGCATTATGCCATCGAAAACGTTCCACAAGATGCCGATATTATTGTCACCCATGCCAGTCTTGAAGGTCGTGTTAAACGCGTAAGTGAAAAACCATTAGTGCTGATTAAGAACTATATTGGTGACCCGCTACTGGATGATTTATTTAAACGCATCACTGCGAACTAACCTTCTTTTTTTGGAGTGAATATGAAAACGAAAGTCGCTGCCATATATGGCAAGCAGGATATTCGTATCCGTGAATTTGAACTTCCTGCAATTACAGATAATGAATTACTAGTAAGTGTAATCTCAGATAGCGTTTGTTTATCAACCTGGAAAGCGGCTGCTTTGGGTAGCGATCATAAACGTGTTCCGGATGACCTGGAAAATCATCCGGTTATTACCGGCCATGAGTGCGCAGGTATCATCATTGAGGTTGGGAAAAACCTGACGGAAAAATATAAAAAAGGCCAGCGTTTTGTTTTACAACCCGCGATGGGCTTGCCAAGCGGATATTCAGCGGGATACAGCTATGAATATTTTGGTGGCAATGCTACCTACATGATTATTCCTGAGGTGGCGATTAATCTGGGCTGCGTTTTACCGTACCACGGTTCTTATTTTGCCGCAGCATCCCTGGCGGAGCCGATGTGTTGCATCATTGGCGCTTATAACGCGAACTATCACACCACGCCTTACGTGTATGAGCATCGTATGGGGATTAAGCCGGGAGGCAGCATTGCGTTGCTGGCCTGCGCCGGGCCGATGGGGATTGGCGCTATAGATTATGCCATTAACGGCAATATTCAGCCGTCACGCGTGGTGGTCGTGGATATCGACGAAGCGCGACTGACGCAGGCTAAAAAACTGTTGCCGGTTGAGTTAGCGGCAGAAAAGGGGATTGAGCTTATCTATGTGAACACTACCGGCATGGATTCCCCCACAGCGATGTTGCGCGCGTTAACTGACGATGCAGGTTTTGATGATGTCTTTGTGTATGCGGCTGTGCCAGCGGTGATTGAAATGGCAGATGATCTCCTCGCGGAAGATGGTTGTCTGAACTTCTTTGCCGGCCCGACTGACAGCAACTTCAAAGTGCCGTTTAATTTTTATAACGTTCACTATAACAGCACTCACGTTGTCGGAACGTCCGGTGGTTCAACGGATGATATGAAAGAGGCTATTGCGCTCAGTGCAACCGGTCAACTACAGCCCTCGTTTATGGTAACGCATATTGGGGGGCTGGATGCCGTACCGGAGACGGTATTGAATTTGCCTGCGATCCCTGGAGGTAAGAAGCTGATTTATAACGGTGTGACGATGCCACTTACAGCCATAACGGATTTTGCTGAGAAGGGGAAAACGGACCCACTTTTCAAAGAGCTGGCAAGGCTGGTGGAAAAAACGCACGGTATCTGGAATGAAGAAGCGGAAAAATACCTGTTGGCGCAATTTGGCGTGGATATTGGGGAGGCGGCAATATGATGTCGTTGGCATGGCCGCTGTTTCGTATTACTGAGCAGGCCGCGCTGGCGGCCTGGCCGCAAACCGGGTGCGGTGATAAAAACAAGATTGATGGTCTGGCCGTGACGGCAATGCGGGAAGCATTGAACAGCGTTGCCATTCGTGGGCGAATCGTTATTGGCGAAGGAGAAATTGATCGCGCCCCGATGCTGTGGATTGGTGAGGAAGTGGGAAATGGCGCCGGACCAGAGGTGGATATTGCCGTCGATCCCATTGAAGGAACCCGAATGGTGGCGATGGGGCAAAGCAATGCGCTGGCGGTCATGGCGTTTGCCCCCCGCGGTAGTTTGTTACACGCTCCTGATATGTATATGAAAAAACTGGTTGTTAATCGGTTTGCAAAAGGGGCGATTAATCTGGCGCTGCCGTTGGCAGATAATCTGCGTAATGTGGCTGCGGCGTTGGGCAAACCGCTGGAACGACTGCGGATGGTGACGCTGGATAAACCGCGTCTTCAACTGGCGATTGCCGAGGCGACACGACTTGGCGTCAAGGTCTTTGCGCTGCCCGATGGTGATGTGGCCGCCAGCGTACTGGCCTGTATGCAAGAGAATCCCTATGATCTGATGTACACCATCGGCGGGGCACCTGAAGGCGTTATTTCAGCCTGCGCGGTTAAAGCGCTGGGGGGCGATATGCAGGCTGAGCTAATCGATTTCTGCGAAGCGAAAGGGGATAACGCCGATAATCGTCTGATTGCGACACAGGAACGTCAGCGCTGTGCCGAGATGGGCGTTGAGGTCAACCGTATCTATGCGCTCGACGAATTGGTAGGGGGAAATAAGATCCTTTTCAGCGCGACGGGGGTCACAGGCGGCGATCTTGTTAAAGGGATCCAACAGGTTGCGAATGGTGTGCGCACGCAAACTTTACTGATCGGCGGCGCGGATCGAACGTGTAATATAATAGACTCTCTGCATTCATGGTGATTTATCGAGAAACGAATGACGACGCTGACAGAAGACGATGTGCTTGAGCAACTGGATGCTCAAAATAATTTACTCTCGTTTATGACGACGGCACATAACATTTTGCTCCAGGGCATTAAGCGCTTTCTACCGTCGCTGTTCGTCAATAACGATGAAGAGATCGTGGAATATGCAGTGAAGCCGTTACTCGCCCAGAGTGGGCCGCTTGACGATATCGACGTTGCGTTACGTCTGATTTATGCGCTGGGTAAAATGGATAAGTGGCTTTATGCCGACATTACCCATTTTTCTCAGTTTTATCAGTATCTGAACGAGCAGGATAACATTCCCAGTTTTGCCGATGACATTACCTGGGATTTTGTCAGCAACGTGAACAGTATCACCCGCAACGCGACACTCTATGGTGCGCTGGAGTCGATGAAATTTGCCGACTTTGCTGCGTGGTCTGAAGTGCGCTTTAGCGCAATGGTCAAGACGGCAATGACGCTGGCAGTGACGGCGATTTTAAAGGAATTGACGCCGTGAAAATTGAACTAACGGTGAATGGGCTACAGGTTGAAGCACATTACCTTGATGATGAGATAAAGAACGTTCACAAACCCATATTACAGCAACTGGCCAAAATACATTCCACGAATCCGCAGCGACGAACGATTGTTTTTCTCAGCGCGCCGCCGGGAACGGGAAAATCGACGCTGACCACCTTCTGGGAATATCTTTCCCGTCAGGACCCCGGTCTGCCAGAGATCCAGACGCTGCCAATGGATGGCTTCCATCACTACAATAGCTGGCTGGACACCCATAATCTACGGGCATACAAAGGGGCGCCGGAAACCTTTGATGTGGAGAAGCTTGCACGGAATTTGCAGCAAATAAGAGACGGGGAAGGTGCCTGGCCGCAGTATGACCGGCAAAAGCACGACCCGGTCGAAGAATCCATACAAGTGACTGCACCGATTGTCATTGTGGAAGGAAACTGGTTATTGCGCGATGACCAAAGATGGCGGGCTTTAGCTGAATTTTGTGATTACTCGCTGTTTATTAGCGCCCCCGCCAATGCGCTTCGTACACGACTGGTAGGCCGTAAACTGGCTGGCGGACTATCGCAAGCTGACGCTGAAGCGTTTTATGAGCGTACCGACGGACCGAATGTTCGTCGGGTACTGGAGGGGAGCCGACCAGCCGACTTTATGCTGGAGATGACGGTCGATGGTGAATATCGGATTGCGTGAGATTTTTGTTGTGTAACCTTACCACTCGCGAGAAATGGCGCTGCGTAAACGCAGCGTCATGACTGATCGCCACAACGCTTGCGCCACGCGCACGGCACACCGCCAGCCAGTGCTCGAAAACACCCAGCCAGTGCGCATCAAAATCCCGGCTGGGCTCATCCAGCAGCAGAATCGCAGGTGCCAGGGCTTCCAGACTGGCGACGGCAACCATTCGGCGTTGCGCGGTATGCAGATCCAGTGGGTGTGCGTCGGCAACCTCTTCTAGCTGACATAATTGCAGTGCCGCCGCAGTGCGTTGCGCAACTTCTACTGCAGGAAGCTTTTGTAGCCGTAATCCAAAGGCCACTTCATCTCGTACCTTACTGTGGAAGATCTGATTTTCCGCCTCCTGAAACAGCACGCCGATCGCCCTGGCGCGCTCCCGGTTTTTCAGTTGCGCAATCGCACGGTTTTGCACCGTAACTGAGCCGGAAGAAGGGGAGAGCAGCCCGGCCATAATGCGCAGCAGTGTGGATTTACCGGCGCCATTATCGCCCGTCAGCGCCAGCCATTCACCTTCATGGAGTTCAAGTGAAATATTGCGCAAGCAGTCATCGGCGGCATTTGGCCAGCGCCAGGTTACCTGGTTTAGCGTTAACATAGTGGTGACAGCGCTCCGTCGCGCAGTTGCCACGCCTGCTGGCAGTGGCTGAGAAAAGGTGAATGATTGCGTTCGAAAAGCACCACTAAAGCATGCTGTTCCTGCGCCCATTGTTGCAGTCGCTCCAGCAGCATTGTCGTGGCCTGCGCGGTGAGGCGGCTGAATGCTTCATCCAGAATCAATATTTTCGGCTGCATGGCGAGCGCGCTGGCAATCACCACCCGCTGGGTTTCGCCGCCGGAAAGCGTGCCTGGATGACGATGACGCAGTGGCTGGCATTCCGTTAGCGTGAGCACCGCGTCAATGCGGCGCACAATTTCAGCCTCGGTAAGGCAAAGATTCTCGGGGCCAAACGCCACTTCCTCCTCAACGCTGAAAGTACAGCCGGAAAGCTGCAGGTAAGGTGATTGCTGCACCAACTGAATGGTGCTTGATTGCTCGACGAGCGACAGTTGCCCGATGGGGGTACCCAATAATGTTCCTGTGCCCTCAATTTCACCGGGCAGGAAATCGGGGTACCAGCCTGCCATCAGCTGCGCCAGCGTACTTTTCCCACTACCGTTATCGCCAAAAATGGCTACCATGCCAGGCTTTGCATAGTGGAAATCGAAACAGGCTGGCGGTCGCATAGCATGCGTTGGGTGATAGCGAAACTGTTCTAACGTAACCATATCCAGACTCCAGTCTCAATCACTATCAGAACCACCATGCCGTAGCGCGCCAGACGCTGTAAGGTGCTGTCCGGCGGCGCCCACAGCGTGGTACGAGTGCGATGCAGGCGAAATCCGCGCATATCCAGCGCTGCGCCGCGTACGGCCAAATCGTTGAGCGCATTATGGGTGAGCGGCACAATCAGTGCAGGCATGGCGCGTAAACGTTGATGCCAGGACTCATCCAGCGGTACACCGCGCGCCCGCTGGGCCTCATGAATAATCGCCAACTGGTGTTTGAGCTGCTCGACGACCAGCAGCGGGCCTGCAAACATATAGGCAATGCCAGGTGGTAAGCGTGAAGCAAACAGCGCGCGTATAAAGCGCGAAACCGGTACGTACTGCATCCACATCTGTGATGTCGACACAATGGCCAGGATCCGCGACCAGAGCGTGACGGCATCGGCCCAACGTTCTGGCGTGCGCGGTTGTCCGCTGAGCCATTCTGTAAGCCATCCGCCGTGAACCAGCCATAGCCCCAGACCTAAGGGAATCATCAGCCAGAGTACGTATTTTGCCCGTGGGCGCGTGGCCTTCATACACAACAGACCGATGAACGTCGCCGCGCTGTAAAGGCTGAGCGGCGCTCCGACTGGCAGCAGGAGCGTGGAGCAGGCGGCGAGCGCCCACAGGGTTAACGAGGTAAACGGATGCATTTAGCGCACAGCAGACATCGTGGGGAAGTGACGCGTGGTACGCAACGGAAGCTGGCGTAGCAGTACCCAGACGATGATCGCCGTGAGGATTTTATCGACCAGATTCGCGCCAATGACGGTGATGGCAACGGATTCCACCAGGTTCTGAACGACCGAGTACATCCAGGCGACAAAAAGATCGGCACCACTGCCGGTGACGCCGCCAAACAGGGTGGTACGAATCGGTACGGCCACGAGGGTGACGGCCAGTGTAATGATCACGCCGCTGACAACGACTTTGGGTAAGGTGCGAAACCATCCCGCCCGCGCCAGCCAACCGGCCACCAGCCCGATGACCATCGCCACAGGAGCAAAGGCGGCGGCGATGGGATCGGTCAATAATCCCCATAACAGGTTTGTGAGCAATCCGGTCAGCATTCCTACCACCGGACCTAGTAGCACTGCGCTGATTAAGGTGCCAATGGAGTCGAGAAAAATAGGTAATTTCAACATGCTGATAAGCTGTCCACCGACCATGTTGATGGCAATAGCAATGACAATCAGCACCAGAGACTGGCTGGAAAATTGGCGATGCGCCATAGAAGACCTCATTCAAATGAAACGTTAGCGGGATGAAATAACCAGTTCGTCATAACCGGAGATGGCGCAGGGTTGTCGGCTAAATGCCAGCGACGTTAGCTCGCCAATCACCAGTTCCAGCGTGGTGCGCACGGTACAGCCCGGCATCATGTGGCCGCCCAGCATCGCGCCATGCGGGTCGGCAACCGCCAGATGGAGATGCTCACCAGTGAGCTCCAGCGTGCCGTTCAGAGAGATGATTTCCCACGTGCCGGTGAGTAATGTGGTTTCCTCACGACCTGCGTAGCGCAGGGCAACGTTGGTTAGGCTTCCAGTGCAACCCGCTATCCAGGCTGCCTGCAACTGATGCTGTTGGACAAATGCGTGTAGCGCAGAAAAGAGTTCCTGACCGGGTAATAATCGCAGCGCCAAAAAGCGCGCGTCAGATGATTGGGGAGCGAATGTAGTCATAGTTGAGGGACTCCGAGACTCGGACGTAGCGCTGATAATATAGACGCGGGTTAGGGAGCTTTCTGATATAAATCAGGATTTGTGACATAGCAACGAAATAATCTTGCTACGGTTATTCGCAATTCTGGAATATGGAATAAATTTAGCGACGAAGGGCGTTAAAGTGTGATGCAAGTCAGATAACTGCGTTCTGTCGCTGGACAATCATTCCTTTTATTCCGCGTTTCGCTTATTCTAGCTGAAGCGTTTCAGTCGATTAAATGTTCGACAATTAACCAATTAGTCGCAGTTTGCGACAGGTAAGGTTTCCCTGAGCGATTTGCTGCATTACTCTGTCAGCCACATCGTTTCTGAGAAATCCTTGCAGGAGACCTATGACCGTACGCGTAGCGATTAATGGTTTCGGTCGCATCGGACGCAACGTGGTTCGTGCTTTGTATGAATCCGGGCGTCGGGCGGAAATCACCGTGGTGGCAATCAACGAACTGGCGGATGCTGCAGGCATGGCGCATTTGTTGAAATATGACACCAGCCATGGGCGTTTTGCCTGGGATGTTCGTCAGGAACGTGACCAACTCATCGTTGGTGATGACGCGATCCGCATTTTGCATGAGCGAACGCTCGACGCGCTGCCATGGCGTGAACTGGGTGTTGACGTTGTGCTGGATTGTACGGGCGTCTTCGGTAACCGCGAACACGGCGAGGCGCATATTGCCGCCGGTGCAAAAAAAGTGCTCTTTTCACATCCTGGTAGTCCCGACATCGACGCAACGGTTGTATTTGGCGTTAATCAGGATCAGCTGTGCGCTGAGCACCGAATTGTATCCAACGCCTCCTGCACCACGAATTGTATAATTCCCGTCATTAAATTGCTGGATGATGCTTACGGCATTGAGTCTGGTACCGTCACGACGATCCACTCTGCGATGCACGATCAGCAGGTGATTGATGCCTATCATCCTGACCTGCGTCGTACGCGAGCGGCCAGCCAGTCAATTATTCCGGTTGATACCAAACTGGCGGCGGGCATTACGCGAATTTTTCCGCAATTTAACGATCGTTTTGAAGCGATCGCGGTGCGTGTACCGACCATAAATGTGACGGCGATCGACTTAAGCGTGACGGTGAAAAAACCGGTAAAAGCCAGCGAAGTCAACCAGTTGCTGCAAAAAGCAGCACAAGGTGCATTTCATGGTATAGTTGACTATACGGAATTACCGTTGGTCTCTGTAGATTTTAACCATGACCCGCACAGCGCCATCGTTGATGGTACGCAAACGCGTGTGAGTGGTGCTCACCTGATCAAGACCCTGGTCTGGTGTGATAATGAATGGGGCTTTGCTAACCGTATGCTCGACACAACGTTAGCGATGGCTGCTATTGGTTTCAGGCTCGACGCTTGAGCGTCGACAAAACTTTAAGTATCAACGAGAGGATTCACCATGTCTGTAATTAAGATGACCGATCTGGATCTGGCTGGTAAACGCGTTTTTATCCGTGCCGACCTGAACGTACCAGTTAAAGAAGGGAAAGTAACCAGCGACGCGCGTATCCGTGCTTCCCTGCCGACCATCGAACTGGCCCTGAAGCAGGGTGCTAAAGTGATGGTAACTTCCCACCTGGGTCGTCCTACCGAAGGCGAGTACAACGAAGAATTCTCTCTGCTGCCGGTTGTTAACTACCTGAAAGACAAACTGTCTGCTCCGGTTCGCCTGGTAAAAGATTATCTGGACGGCGTTGAAGTCGCTGCCGGTGAGCTGGTGGTTCTGGAAAACGTTCGCTTCAACAAAGGCGAGAAGAAAGACGACGAAGCTCTGTCCAAAAAATATGCGGCGCTGTGCGACGTATTCGTGATGGACGCTTTCGGTACGGCTCACCGTGCACAGGCTTCTACCCACGGTATCGGTAAATTCGCTGATGTTGCTTGCGCAGGCCCGCTGCTGGCTGCTGAGCTGGACGCGCTGGGCAAAGCGCTGAAAGAACCGGCTCGTCCGATGGTGGCTATCGTTGGTGGCTCTAAAGTTTCTACCAAACTGACTGTTCTGGATTCCCTGTCTAAAATTGCTGACCAGCTGATCGTTGGCGGTGGTATCGCCAACACCTTCGTTGCCGCTCAAGGCCACAACGTCGGTAAATCCCTGTATGAAGCTGACCTGGTTGACGAAGCAAAACGTCTGCTGACTACTTGCGATATCCCGGTTCCGACCGATGTTCGCGTAGCGACTGAGTTCTCTGAAACTGCGCCGGCGACACTGAAATCCGTTAGCGATGTGAAAGAAGACGAGCAGATCCTGGATATCGGCGACGCTTCTGCACAGCAGCTGGCTGAAATCCTGAAGAATGCGAAAACCATTCTGTGGAACGGCCCGGTTGGCGTGTTCGAATTCCCGAACTTCCGTAAAGGTACTGAAATCGTTGCTAACGCTATCGCAGACAGCGAAGCGTTCTCCATCGCGGGCGGCGGCGATACCCTGGCAGCAATCGACCTGTTCGGCATTGCTGATAAAATCTCCTACATCTCCACTGGCGGCGGCGCATTCCTCGAATTCGTGGAAGGCAAAGTTCTGCCAGCAGTAGCGATGCTCGAAGAGCGCGCTAAAAAGTAAGCATTTAATGGGCAGGGAAACCTGCCCAATTATTAGCGCGCTTTAGAGCGCGCGCCCTTTCCAAGGCCGAAGATACAGGACTCGCAACATGTCTAAAATTTTTGATTTCGTAAAACCAGGCGTAATCACTGGTGATGACGTACAGAAAGTTTTCCAGGTAGCTAAAGAAAACAACTTTGCTCTGCCAGCTGTTAACTGCGTTGGTACCGACTCCATCAACGCCGTACTGGAAACCGCTGCAAAAGTTAAAGCGCCGGTAATCGTACAGTTCTCCAACGGTGGTGCTTCTTTCATCGCGGGTAAAGGCGTGAAGTCCGACGTGCCTCAGGGCGCTGCAATCCTGGGTGCTATCTCTGGCGCGCATCACGTTCACCAGATGGCAGAACACTACGGTGTTCCGGTTATCCTGCACACTGACCACTGCGCGAAGAAACTGCTGCCGTGGATCGACGGTCTGCTGGACGCGGGTGAAAAACACTTCGCAGCAACCGGCAAACCGCTGTTCTCTTCTCACATGATCGACCTGTCTGAAGAGTCTCTGGAAGAGAACATCGAAATCTGCTCCAAATACCTGGCGCGCATGTCCAAAATGGGCATGACTCTGGAAATCGAACTGGGTTGCACCGGTGGCGAAGAAGACGGTGTGGACAACAGCCACATGGACGCTTCTGCACTGTACACCCAGCCGGAAGACGTTGATTATGCATACACCGAGCTGAGCAAAATCAGCCCGCGTTTCACCATCGCCGCTTCCTTCGGCAACGTACACGGCGTTTACAAGCCGGGTAACGTGGTTCTGACCCCGACCATCCTGCGCGACTCTCAGGACTATGTTTCTAAGAAACATAACCTGCCGCACAACAGCCTGAACTTCGTCTTCCACGGCGGTTCCGGTTCTACTGCTCAGGAAATCAAAGACTCCGTAAGCTACGGCGTAGTGAAAATGAACATCGACACCGATACCCAATGGGCTACCTGGGAAGGTGTTCTGAACTACTACAAAGCAAACGAAGCTTACCTGCAGGGCCAGTTGGGTAACCCGAAAGGCGAAGATCAGCCGAACAAGAAATACTACGATCCGCGCGTATGGCTGCGTGCTGGTCAGGCAACCATGATCACCCGTCTGGAACAGGCTTTCAAAGAACTGAACGCGGTTGACGTTCTGTAATTTACGCCGTTCTACGTGACATGAGGCCCGCCAATGCGCAATACTGTTCACTTAAGCGGAGCA
>NZ_SZXM01000066.1:0-53443 GCF_005281355.1 Citrobacter sp. wls615
AGCCTAGCTGGGGGTTTTCTGTGCACAAGAAGAAGGCGGCTATTTAGCCGCCTTCTTACTTAACTTGCCTGCGAGGAAGCGTCTTCAGTTCCTGGCAGTGGCTCAGGTAACTGCGGGGCAAACCCACGCAGACCCACCACGTGAACGTGCTCGGTGTTCTGGAAGACTTTACGCACCAGTTTGTAGGTGGTGCCTTTCTCCGGGCTGATGTTTTCCGGCGCAGCGATAATCAGCTGCATCTGCAAACGCTCGCACAGTTCAAACAGGGTCGCGATAGAGCGGGCATCAAGTCGCGCAGCTTCATCAAGGAACAGCAGACGACAAGGCGAGATATCTTTCCCGCGCAGTCTGCGACCTTCATCTTCCCAGCTTTGTACAACCATCACCAGGATCGACATCCCGGTCCCGATCGCCTCACCGGTTGACAGTGCGCCAGATTCAGCACGCAGCCAGCCGTCTGAACCACGGTTAACCTCAACTTCCATTTCCAGATAGTTACGGTAGTCCAGCAGCTCTTCACCAATGGTTTGCGGCGTGCGTTGCCCCATATCAATCTGCGGATTCAGACGCTGATACAGCTTCGCCAGCGCTTCAGAGAAGGTCAGACGGTTGCTGTTAAACAGATCCTGATGCTGTTCATGCTGCTCGGAAAGTACGTCCAGCAAGGTGGCGTGGGTTTCACGCACGTTGACGTTCAGACGAACGCTATTTACCTGGCCAAACGATACGCTTTGCAGACCCTGGTTCAACATACGGATACGGTTTTGTTCGCGCTGAATCGTCTTACGAATGATGTTCGCCACGCTGCGGGAGCTGATCGCCAACTTCTGTTCACGCGAGGTTAATTCTTCCGTCAGACGGCTCAGTTCGATCTCCATCTGTTCAATCGCTTCCACCGGATCGTCGGTGCGAATAATATCCTGACGAATACGTTCACGCAGATGTTGATAAACCGCGACAAAGAACTGAATTTTACGTTCCGGGCGCTTCGGATCTTCAGACATGCGCAACACATCACGCAGGTGTTCGTTATCCGCCACCGCCAGACGCAGCGCGCCCAACGCCTTATCCGACATCGAACGCAGTTCATCGCCAGAAAGATACGCCAGCTCGCGACGGTGCAGACGGCGTTCAACGCCATTGTCTTTCACCATGCGCATGACCGCACACCAGCCGGCTTTCGCGGTGACCACCTGTTCGCGCATCTCAAAATAATCGCGTTCCAGTTTGCGCAATTTGCGAGTCAGGTTATCCATCTCCGCTTCGCAGAAGGTCAGCGCTTTTTCCAGTTGGTTACGGCGCGCACGGTTGTTACTGAGCTGCGCATGCAGTTCATCACGACGGATACGGGCACGCTCTTCCGCGCCGCTGTCAGCACGAACGCCGATATCCTGCAGTTCACGTTGTAAATCGTTGAGCAGTTCTTTTTTAGTGTCATAGGAGCTTTTCAGCGACGCCATGACCTGGTTGTACTGGCTTAACTGCGCGGCGTGGCTGCGCAGCGCTTCACGAGCGCGGGTACGTTCAGCTTCCGCCTGTTCCAGACGCTGGCGCAGTTTTTCGTTCAGATCGCTGTTTCCGCTCAGCATTTCGGCTGAATCGGAATAGCTAAAGTGCGCCCGGCGTTGTACGACCTCAGTCAGCGCAAACGCCTGCTGACGCGCATCACGCTGCATCTGCTGGGAATACGCGTAATCTTCCTTCAGTTGTTCAAACTGCTCAGGGTCATTTTGCAGAACCGAGACCATCGGTTCCAGTTTGGCTAACTGATTACCGTGCTGCTGCACAAAACGCGCCGCTTCCTGAGCTTCATCCAGACGCTCGCGAATTTCGTCCACGCGATCGGCCAGCGTGTCATCGGCCAGCAGATTTAAACGCGGCAGCAGGCGGTTCAGCGCAGAAACCCCCTCTTTCGCCTGTTCAAACTGCATACGGCTTTGCTGGTTATCATTTTCATGATTGGTCAGCGCACGCTCCAGCTCAACGCGGCGGCTGTTCAACTGACGAATTTCCGCTTCTGGATCGGCTTCAAACGCCACCGACAAATGGCTGCCGATAAAGCGGCTGAACGCCTGATGCAGGCGCTGGGTTTTCTGGACGTCAAAAGAGAGCGTGGCAAAACGTTCAGACAGCCCTTCACGCTCGGCATGCAGGGTTTCGATACGGCTTTCGCGCGCCGCACGACCAAAAATCGGCACCGTCGGGAAGCGGGAATAACGCCACTGACGTTCGGCGGTTTTCACCACCACCGCTTTTTCCAGCTCATCAACGCTGAAAACACTGTCATCAAACGACTGCGGATCCCCTTCGATAAAATAGAGATCTTCCGGACAATCCGTCAGGCCTTCAAGTTGTTCGGTAATCAGCGACAGATCCGGCACCACGATAGCATGGCGCGATGGACCGTACAGCGCGGAGAAGTACGGCGCATCTTCAAGGCTAACGTCGTCATAAATTTCTGACAGCAGCACGCCACCGAAGCGTTCCGCCAGCGCGTTCAGACGTTGATCTTCCGCCCCGCCCGGCTGACTTAAACGTTCAATTTCTTCATCAACCGCGTTTTTGCGCGCGCCAACTTCATCGCGCTCAACAATGGCCTCACGCTCGCGCTCCAGCAATTGCTGCAGATATTCGGTCACGTCCTGGCTTGAAGTAAACTCTTCGCCGCACTGTTCGCTAAGTTGATTCAGGCTATTTTGCGCGGCCAGCCAGACCGGTGCGCGTTTCATCAAATGCTGGATACGCGACTGCAGCTGTTCCTGTTCCTGACGCAGCGTCATTCGCTGTTCGCTGGCTGACGATACGCTGTCCGACAAGGCGGCGATGCGCGCTTCCAGCTCCTGGTGCAGCGCTTCCAGCTCATCGATATCGAACTGTTTACCCTGACGCTTGCAGAATTCCGCCAGAAGACGTTCGGCGTCTTGCTGTTCGCGCAGACGCTGTTCCAGCTCGCTGAGTCGCATACGCAACGGCTGAACCTGTTCCGCCAGGTGACGCTGCTCAACACCTTCCCGCAGCAGTTCACGCGCCACGCTCCAGGCCTCACCACGCGCCAGTGGGCCGTTGATCGCCGCCACCAGCTGATAAGCCTGTTCAAACTGACTGTGCGCGGTTTGCGCCACGCTCATTTTTTGTTCCAGCGTCAACAGTTTTTCTGTAGCTTCCTGCTCTTTGGCCTGGAAGGTTTCCAGCCATTCAGCAGCGCTGTCGGCTGTCAGATCCGGTAAGTGACACAGCTCTTTGGCCCGGCTTAACGCCTGAATTGCCTGGGCATACTGGATAGCTCGCGTTTGCTGGACATCCAGCGCCTGCTGGTAATCGGCAAGCTGACTTTTCAGCTCATCCACCTCCAGCTCAGCAGCTTCCGCGCGGGCTTCGTTTTCATCCTGGCGGTCAACGGCTTCCGCGACGACCTCATTTTGTTCTTCGAGACGGATCTGTAATTCCTCGAGATCCGCTTCATAGCGTTCAATTTTTTCTTGCTGACGCAGCGCGGTTTGCACCAGGTTGAGGTGATCGCTCGCGGCCTGGTAATCAGCCTCCAGATCGCCTTCCGCGCCATTATGCTCGCCCAGCTCGCGCGCCATATCTACGTGTTTATACTGCTCAGCAGCCAACTGCTTGCGTGAGGTATGCAGTTCACGACGATATTCCAGCGCTTTATCCAGATGAATACGGCGCTCGTTGGCATGGCGCATATAATCTGCTGCCACGTAGTTGGTCGCTTCGCTGATCAAATGCTTAAACAGATCGCGGTCAGACTGGGTTACGCGAATAGCTTCCAGCGTCATGCGGTTTTCACGCAGCGCGGCTTCCATATCCTGGAACGCTTTGCGCACGCCACCGTTTTCTGGCAGCAGGTAATCACGCAGTGAGCGAGTAATGGCGCTGGAGATACCGCCATACAGCGAGGCTTCAATCAGACGATAGAATTTACTACGATCGGACGCAGAGCGCAGACGACGGGCAATGATGCCCAGATCGAACATCAGCGAGTGATAATCCGTTATCGAGTTGAACTGCTTAAACTGCACGCCTTCCATCTCATCAAGCTTCTCTTTCAGCTCAGGGAGAGACAGGACGCGCGCCTGGCGTTCGTTCAGCGTTTCCGTAACCAACTGAGTGGGTTGCACCGACATCGGCAACCCCTGAATGGCAAACGGCTTGATATCCACTTTACGATCGCGACCGGCAACCTGTTGCAGACGAACGCCAACAACCACGCGCTGATGGCGGGAGTTGAGGACGTCGAGCATTGAGTAACAGACACCCGCTTTCAGCTTACCGTGCAGACCTTTGTCACGTGAACCGCTGGTCGCACCGGCTTCGGTGGTATTACGGAAATGCAGCAGGGTTAAATCCGGGATGAGCGCCGTAACAAATGCCGCCATGGTCGTGGATTTACCCGCACCGTTACCGCCGGACAGCGTGGTGACCAGTTCATCCAGGTCGAACGTACGGGCAAAAAAACCATTCCAGTTAATCAGCGTAAGTGAGCGAAATTTACCGCGTTCAATCATTATTCTTCTTCTCCACTGTCCGGCTGATTCTCTTCGGGCTCATCGTTGAGCTGCAGGCGGTTCTCGACCGGCATCGCTTCGCCATCACGAATTAAGCGACGCTGGGCTTCACGCGAATCGTCACCGCTGCGCACGTCTGCGCCAAAGCGGAAGACCGATTCCGTAATACGGAATTTGCTGCTGTCGTGGCCCAGAAACCACACCATACCTAAGCGACGCAGACGGTTTAGCGAAGAACGTACCTTTTCCTGTAGCTTCTGACGGTCAACGTCCGAACCGGTTGAACGATTGTTCACCAGCTTCAGCAGTTTCGCTTCGTCCGCCAGCGTCAACAGCTCGTCGTACAACTCTTGTTGGGTAAAAATCCCTTCATTCGCCAGGCGTTCCGGGCTGAGATAGAGATAGCAAAGAATTTTACCCACCATCATATCCAGTTCGGACAGAACCGAACGCGGAATGAGCGTCGTTGAACGCGGGCGAAGATAGAAGAATCCTTCCGGCGCGCGGATCAGTTCCACGTTATAGCGGCTGTAAAATTCTTCAAAATACTCCTGAAAATCCATCAGGAAGGCATGATTATCCAGTTCATCCAGGCCGATATGTCGGCCCGAACGTAAGGCGCTATCCAGCGCCGGAAATAACGGATTCGCCAGCGCCTGCGCCAGCTTTACCGGCATCACTTGTTCAATATTTGTCAATGACATGCGCCTGTACCTTGGCTCCGTAATCATTAATCGGCTGCCATTTGGCTGGCAGTCCGGTGAAATCTGCTTGCGCTACGCCAAGACGTACCGCCTGATCGATAACAATACGCGCGACGTCGAAGTGACGCGCACGTGGATATTGCGCCAGATACTCGCGCACTACCAAACCGAGATCCAGTGGCGTTTGTCTGGATTTGTAGATAGCCAACTGTTCTTCGATAATCGCCGCCAGTTGCTCACGGATCTCGTTAAATTCTTCATATTCCAGATCTGTCGGAAGCTCACCGGTGACCTCTTCGTCACGCAGGACCATCTCTTCATCACGCATATCCAGCAGACGGTCGGCGTTGGCATAAGTCAGCGCCCACGGATCGTCAAAATAAGTCTGCACGGACTGGCGCAAACGCTGGGCAAAGACGCGGTTTTTATCCATATCAATCGCGGTACGGATAAACTTATGCACGTGACGATCGTAACCGATCCACAAATCAATAGACTGCTGACCCCAGCTGATAATGCGGTCGAGTTTGCTTTGTAAGTCAAACACCAGCCTGTCGACAAAATGCAAATCGTCATGCGTCATCGTGGCATCCTGGATGCGTAACAGGTTTGCCTGTAGCTTATCGCCAGCCGCTTCCAACGTATCCTGCAGTTCGCGCAGCGTCCCGGAAGTTTCAGAAAGCAGCAGTTCACAGCTGGAAATCGCCGCCCGCCAGTCTTTATTCAGCAACTGCGCGATATCGTCTTTCACTTGCTGCTGCTGTTCATCCATGATGCGCTGGGTGAGATCGATACTGTCAAAAATCTCCGCCACCGAATATTTCAGTGGCGCATAAACATTGCGATGCCAGTGGAACTCATCGCCACCTTCCTCTGCCGCATCCGCCGCGCGCTTCAATTCACCGGCCACAATCGACAACTGCATAGAAAGACGCAGTGTAGAGAATTCGCGTTGACGAATATAATAATCGGTGATGCCAATGCCGAGCGGCGTCAAACGATAAATCGCGTTTCCTTCTGCCTGCTCGCTGGTAAAGCGGTTCAGCAGACGTTGACGCACCATATCGTTGATCGCGTTGTTCGCGCGTACGCCAATGGTTTCGCTGGTTTGCTCAAACGCATCACTCACATGGCGGAACGCATCCACCAGCTCACCTTCACTCATCTCGCCGTCAAGTCGCTCGCCGTTCAGAGTGGCGACCGCCAGCAGGAACGAAAGTCTGTCTACCGGCAGAGAGATGGAGAAGTCATTTTTTCTGGCCCAGGCAACCAGTTCGGGGACTGTCTGGGAAAATTCACTCATAGGTTATCCTTGCATCTGCGGCTCGGGCCGGACTTTTAATCGCGGTGACATGAATATAGCGCCCAAGGCTGATATACGGTTCCTGGCGGCAATAGCGCGTTTCTAACTCAAGTAACATTTCGTAGTCGTCATGCTGTTTATGCTTATCCCGCAGATAATCATGAAACACACGGACGCCGGTTTTACTCGTTATCTGCCAACCGATCTCTTCCAGCCACTGGTAAACCTGCCCCGGATCGCGTGGGTAGTCCGGTGAAAGCGTACGCTTTTTACGTTTCGGCATCCCCACCTGCACATAGTCAAAGTTCCCTGCGACCATGTTATGCATCAACAGACCGTTAGCATTGTAGAACATTAACGACAGCGCGCCGCCGGGACGCAATACTGACCACAGCGTCTGTAATACGCTGACGGGATCCGTCACCCATTCCAGCACAGCATGAAACAATATCAGATCAACCGGGGTTTCCAAATGCGCAGTAACGTCCTGAGCGGCGCATTGTATAAAATGCATGTTTCCGCTCACACCTTTTGCCTCTGCCGCCTGTTTCGCACGGGCGATCATTTCGCCTGACAGATCGCATAATGTCACGAAGTGCCCACGTTGTGCCATCTTGATGGCCGTTTGCCCTTCACCACCGCCGGCATCCAGAATGTGCAATTTTTGCTCACCGAATGTCGCTAATAATCGATCCAAATCCTGCCAAAGGATAGCCTGTCTTAATTGACCTTTGGTGGTGCCGTAAATGTTACGGGAAAACTTCTCTGCAATGTCATCAAAATTGCGATCCCGCATCGGGCTCTCCACATGCTGGCTTTAGGGTGACTAAGTAAAACCGCTATTTTGTCACACCCACGCCGAGAATGAACCTTCCTGGTGTAATATCCCTGCAGATCCCCTGCTGTATGGTTAAAAAAGGAACCAAAAAGGATGCTTTTTACGCTGAAGAAAGTGATTGGCGGTATGATGCTGCCGCTTCCGCTGATGCTAACGATGATGGGTATTGGCCTGGCGCTGGTCTGGTTTAGCCGCTTTCAAAAAACAGGGAAAGTGTGTATCAGCCTGAGTTGGCTGGCGCTATTACTCCTGAGCTTGCAACCCGTCGCCGACAGCTTGCTGAAACCTATTGAGGATAGCTATCCCACCTGGCAGGATACGCAAAAAGTAGAATATGTTGTGGTGCTGGGCGGAGGATATACCTGGAACCCACAGTGGGCGCCGAGCTCAAACCTGATTAGCAATAGCCTTCCACGCTTGAATGAAGGTATTCGCCTATGGCGCGCGAATCCAGGGTCGAAGCTTATCTTTACCGGTGCCGCCGCAAAAACGAATAACGTTAGTACCGCGGAAGCTGGCGCCCGCGTAGCACAGTCGCTGGGGGTGCCGCCGGGTGACATCATCACGCTGGATCAACCCAAAGATACTGAAGAAGAAGCAGTGGCAGTAAAGCAGGCCATCGGCAACGCACCGTTTCTGCTGGTGACCTCCGCGTCGCACTTACCGCGTGCCATGATTTTCTTCCAGCAGGCCGGGCTACACCCGCTGCCAGCACCTGCCAATCAGTTAGCGATTGATTCCCCGCTTAATCCATGGGAGCGGGCAATTCCCTCGCCCGTCTGGTTAATGCACAGCGATCGTGTCGGATACGAAACGCTGGGACGCATCTGGCAGTGGCTGAAAGGAACGGAACATTGACAGAAATGTTGCCTCTTATCAGGCCTACAGATTCAGCGCAGAATTCCAGGCCGGATAGTCAGGCGAGCCACGGCAGCAGTGATTTTGTCGCCAGATCAAAGTTGGCACGATTAAAGCGTCCGGTATTGACCAGTTGCGCCACCTCATCCCATAACACATACAACCAGCGCCGCCAGATGAATGACTCCGCCACTGGCGCGCGTTGCAGATATTGCCAAAGCAGGCTCTCCGCCAGCGCATTGTCCATTAAGCGGAACAATTCATATTCTCTTGGCGCCCATAGCATCAAGCCCGGTCCCACCATCGCCAGAAGCTGATCGCTACGAGCATCTTTGAGCATGCTGCGTAAACTGAAATTGCCGTGGATCAGCACGCAGTTATCATTAAATCCGGCAAATAAGTCGGGTAAACATTCACGGGTGCGGAACAGAATCCGCTTGTCCTGCATCGTCAGCCCAGTATTGTTGAACTGATTCAACGTGCTCCACAATACCTCGACACGCTGGCGATACCAGGACGGCCAGATATTCTCTTGCGTGTTATCCACCGCTCCCACGCAGCCGCGGCTATCCTGCCGATGCCATGACAGCAACCCTTCTACGATTTGATCTTTTAAATGTTCCCAGCGCTCGGGCGTTCGGGCAGGCGCTTCCACCGGCACGCCGCGTAGACGCTCAAGCAAGAGCACATCAGGACCGGGATGCTCCTCATGCGTTAAGACGCCATAAATGACCGGCATACGTACCGTGCCACTGCGCGCCAGCATGGAGGTTTTCCATGCCAGCTGCTGCGCCATCCCCGGCGTGGTGAAACTTCTCGCCATCAGCGGCATCGGATTGCCCTGACTGTCGTACAATGACCACAGAGCGGTATCCACTTTTTCATTCACGCATTCAATACGACTGAGTTTTTCACCCAGCAGATGGCTGAGTTCGGCACGCAACTGTTCCATTTCAGATTGCCCTCATAAAAGCTACTGCTTTCATAATGAGCGTCGCGCAGACAGATGTCACCCGGATGAGATCAATTGATGAAAAGAAAAGCACAGGGAAAACGTAACGATACGACACTCCTCCCAAAAATACGCGGCATCATGGGGGGAGTGCCATGAGAAAAACTAACGCATTTCGGCGCGAACGCGCTCAAGATCCTCGGCAGTGTCTACGCCAGTACCCGGTACTTCTTTAGCGACGGCCACGTGAATTTTTTCGCCGTACCACAGCACACGCAGTTGCTCCAGCATTTCAATATGCTCAAGCGGGCTGGGCTGCCAGTTAACATAGCGGCGAATAAAACCGGCGCGATAACCGTAAATCCCCAGATGACGCAGGAAGGTATCGCCTACCGTTTCCAGGCTTTTGGCAAAACGGTCACGATCCCAGGGGATGGTTGCGCGTGAAAAATAGAGCGCATAGCCTTCGTTGTCCAGAACGACTTTAACCGCATTCGGATTAAATGCTTCTTCCGCACTATGAATGGGAGCCGCAAGGGTCGCCATGCCAACCTGGCGTTGCGCCAGATTTTCGGCCACCTGACGAATAATGACCGCTGGGATCATCGGCTCATCACCCTGAACGTTCACAATAACGGTATCATCGCTAAAGCCACATTTCTCGACGACTTCCGCCAGACGCTCGGTACCCGACTGGTGATCGGCCCGGGTCATGCAAACTTCCCCTCCCACCGCTTCTACCGCACGAGCGACATCTTCATGATCGGTGGCAACGATAATGCGCTCAGCGCCAGATTCACGCGCACGCTCCAGCACATGCACGATCATCGGCTTGCCGTTGATATCCAGCAGCGGCTTGCCCGGCAAACGTGTAGACGCATAACGCGCAGGAATAATGACCACAAAACTCATGATTTACTCTCATCCGCAGTCAGAACGCGGGCTTCAGTTTCCAGTAAAACGGGAATGCCATCACGCAGTGGGAAAGCAAGGTTATCCAGTTTACAAATCAGTTCCTGTTTTTCCTGGTTAAACCAGAGTTTGCCATTGCATACCGGGCAGGCAATGATTTCAAGCAGACGATGATCCATAGTTCCTCCAGATGGACCGGATTGTGAATCCGTAAATATTAACATAATCGCTTAACGGGCTGGGGCTATTTCCCAACCATGACGTGCGCCAGCAAATAAACCTTCAGGGTAGCGCCCCAGCGTCACGCGCGTTGCCTGCTGCCAACGGGCAAAATCATCAATCGCCTGGAACAACCCTTTTTGCAAAGTAACGCCAGGTTTGACCCCATCCTGTAACCATAGCGAAATCACCTCCAGCACACCTGTTTTACGGTGCATTTTGGCATCCATCCGCCCCACTAACTGTCCACGATGCAGCAACGGCAGGACAAAATAACCGTACTGACGTTTCGTTGCTGGCGTATAACATTCCAGCCGATAGCTAAAATCGAATAGCTGCTCTGCCCGTTTGCGATCCCAGACCACCGGATCAAACGGTGATAAAACCGTGCTATGCGTTGCCGTTAATTTCCCCCCCAGTGCCTGCTCAAGCTGCGGTTGAAGATCGCTATGCAACCACAGGGTTCCCAGCCCTTCAACGTCGACCGGGATAATTTGTTGCTGCTCCTTGCGCACATCACACCAGTTTTTTAACTCCGGGCGCTTCAGGCGATAGTAGTCTGCCAGCCACTGTTCGCGAAAAATCCCCAGACTACGGGCGCTGTTATCCAGCATGATAATTTCGGCTTCCTCTTGTGAAAGCCTGTCACGTTCATCATCCCAGTGCGGCATGACGCGATGGGTTAAATCATAGACTCGCTGGAAATTACGCCGCTCCACCACCATCACTTTCCCGGCAGTAAACAGTCCTTCAAGGTGTCGCTTATGCGGCTTCCATTCCCACCAGCCGTTGGCTCCCTTACGGGGATGTTCAAAATCGACTGAGCGTACCGGCCCGTTATGGTGGATATGCTGGAGCAACTGCTCAATCTCATGGGCATGTTCTGTCATCCACGCCGCTTTATATTTCCAGCCCATCTTCTCCGGCGTCAGCATGCGGTGGCGTATCAGCATAAAGTCACTGCGCGGCATAAAGCAGGCCTCGTGCGCCCAGTACTCCATCAGCTCACCCTGCCGTAGCGAGTCATCCAGCCATTGCGGGGAATAATCACCCAATCGACTGAACAGCACCAGGTAAGGACTACGCGCCACAATATTAATGGTATCGATTTGCAATAAAGACATGCGCGAAATGGTGGCAAGAATATCGGCAGGAGATGCCTGGCGGCGTGTTTTTTTCAGCAGCCCTTGGGCGGCAAGATGAAGATGACGAGCATCCGTCAGAGAAAGGTGCGGCAACGACATTTATGACCTCATAAATGATTCGCTGCCGCAGCTTGAATCCGTTAGCGAGTCAGCGAGATTAAGCTATCCAGCAACATATCAGGCCGTTCGCCTGACAAATGTGCGTCCACGGGTAAATACCACCAGTTATCATCAGCAAATGCGCGGCATTTAACCGCATCTTTTTCCGTCATCACCAGCGTTTGCCCTGCGTCTGAAAACGCACTGACGTCACTGTAGGTCAGAGATTGATGATCTGCCAGCGCAATACATTTTTGTGGTTTGGCTCCGCACGCTTCAAGCGTGGCAAAAAAACGGGGCGGATGGCCAATACCCGCCATGGCAACAATATTGCTTAGCTTTGCCACATCACGACGTTCACCCGTGCGTAAATTAACGGCCAGCCCTGGTTCAAGTCGCATGGGGATTTCCCCCGGCTGCGGACTGCCACCGTTAACGATTGTCGCATCCACCGATTTAAGCCGACCTGCGCGTTCCCGCATTGGACCGGCCGGAAGCCACCAGCCATTGCCAAACCGACGTTCGCCGTCAATCACCACGATTTCAACATCTCGCGCCAGACGATAATGCTGTAGACCATCGTCCGTCACAATAATCTGCACATCATGATGCGCCAAAATGGCTTTTACCGCATCCGCTCTGTTCGGAGAGACCGCTACAGGCACGCCTGTACGCTGGTAGATGAGCACTGGTTCATCGCCCGCTTCTGCAGTCGTAGTATCTATTGTCAACAACAGCGGGTAAGCCGCGGCTTTTCCACCATAACCACGAGAAACCACGCCCACGCGGATACCACGTTGTTGTAGTCGTTCAACCAGCCAAATCACCACCGGCGTTTTACCGTTCCCGCCTGCGGTAAGGTTTCCCACTACGACTACTGGTACCGGCGCACGCCATGCGCGCTTGAGTCCAAGTTTGTAGCATAAGCGGATCCCCCCACTCACCAGACCATACAGCCAGGAAAGTGGAAGTAATAAGCGCCACAGCGGCGATTCACCAGACCAGATACGTGCGATCATTGACCAAATTGCATTTTGTGTAATTGCGCATACACGCCGCGTTGCTCAATCAGCTCGTTATGGGTTCCGCGCTCAACAATCACCCCGTCTTCCACCACGATGATTTCGTCCGCCTGCTCAATGGTAGAAAGACGGTGTGCAATGACCAGAGAAGTACGGTTTTTCTGTAGCTCATCCAGTGCAGCCTGAATCGCGCGTTCAGATTCAGTATCAAGAGCCGACGTAGCTTCATCAAGGATCAGGATCGGACTGTCACGCAGTAAGGCACGGGCGATAGCGATACGTTGACGCTGTCCGCCGGAAAGCAATACGCCGTTTTCACCAATCACCGTATCCAGACCATTATCCATCTTATTGATGAAATCCATGGCATAGGCCATCTGCGCCGCTTTTTCAATCTGCTCACGGCTGTATAAATCGGTACGCGCGTAGGCGATGTTATTCGCGACCGTATCGTTAAACAGGTGCACATTCTGCGAAACCAAAGCAACCTGATCGCGCAGGGATGCCAGGGTATATTCGCGCAGATCGTGTCCGTCCATCAGAATCTGCCCTTCATCGATATCGTAGAAGCGCGTGATCAGACTGGCGATGGTAGATTTACCTGAACCCGAACGACCAACCAGAGCGACGGTTTTACCCGCCGGAATATTCAGGTTGATGTTACGCAGCGCAGGGACTTCACGTCCCGGATAAGTAAAGGTCACATTGCGGAATTCCAGATCGCCGGTAGCGCGTTCGATAACGCGTTTACCTTCGTCTTTCTCCTGTTCGCTATCCAGAATCGTGAATAAGGTCTGGCATGCCGCCATACCACGCTGGAACTGCGCGTTGACGTTAGTTAGCGATTTCAACGGACGCATCAGCGCGATCATTGACGAGAAGACAACGGTAATGGTCCCTGCCGTCAGGTTTTCCATGACGCTTGGGAAACTGGCTGCATATAACACGAAGGCCAGAGCCAGAGACGCAATCAACTGGATGATAGGATCGGAGATAGAAGAGGCGGAAACCATCTTCATACCCTGTAAACGCATCTTGTTGCTGACTTTATCAAAGCGTTTAGTTTCGACTTCCTGCCCACCAAAAATCAGAACTTCTTTGTGGCCTTTCAGCATCTGCTCCGCACTGGTCGTAACCTGCCCCATGGTGTTTTGCATGTTTTTACTGATGCTACGAAAGCGCTTAGAAACCACACGAATCGCCACTGATACAATTGGCGCCAGTACTATCAGAATCAATGACAGCTGCCAGCTGTAATAGAACATCATGATGAACAGGCCAATAATTGAGGCCCCTTCACGTACCACGGTGATCAGCGCGCCGGAAGACGATGACGCTACCTGCTCTGAATCATAGGTAATACGTGACAGCAACGTACCTGTAGACTGTTTATCGAAAAAGGAGACTGGCATGCCCATCATGTGACCAAACAGGCGACGGCGCATGGTCATAACCACTTTGCCCGACACCCATGAGATACAATAGCTGGAGACATAGCTGGTTAAACCACGAACTATCATCAGCCCAATGACCACCAGCGGCATCCACAGCAGCACCGAGCGGTCAGTTTTACCAAAACCATCATCCAGTAATGGCTTGAGGAGCGATAACATGAAGGTATCGCTGGCCGCGTTAAGGACTAACGCTATACCCGCCACGATCAGACCCGATTTAAAAGGCGCTATGGTTGGCCATAGTCGGCGAAACGTCTGCCACGTAGAGAGATCTTTATCGTTATGCATTCAAAAAACCAGCATTTGTTAGAATAGCCGCATATTCTACCCGTTATCCTCCGACACGCCAAACCACTGATGATACCAACGGGGTAAAATCTGATCCCGCATGCTGCGCATTTGCCAGGTTTGTGGGTAAAAATCCAGCGTAATCTGCCCCTGATGTGGCGTGTCAAGCCATTGATAATCTTGTTGCCGATAGCGCCGCTTCACCTTCAAGGATGGCAGTCGCCAGGCATTGTAACGGGATGCCGAGGCCAACGCCGCCTGTCCGCCAACACGCTGAATCAGCGCCAGTGATGACGAAGTATTGCTGCCATGGTGTGGAACCTGCATAACGGTTGACTGCAGATGCGACCAGTAGTGACTTAGCATTTTTTGTTCAGCGGGAGACTCAATATCACCGGTCAGAAGAATACTCTGGTATCCGTCATCGACTTTAACCACGCAGGATTGGTTATTCCCCCGCGCTTTATTTCCGCGCAGGGGCCAGTGTGCACTGAACGTTAATCCTTGCCATTGCCAGCGTTCCCCGCGAAAACACGGGAGATGACCTTTCCAGCCTAGTGGGCTTCTTATCCATAAGAATGGCCACGCTTGTTGCAGCGAGCGCAACCCACCCCGGTGATCCATATGCTCGTGGCTTAAAATTATCCCTTCTGGCTTGAGGTTGTGCCAGCGTAACCAGGGAATGATCAATTGCTGCGCGCTATCTCCCTCAGGCCATGCCAGACCCGTATCATATAGGATCGCTTTCCCATTGCGGGCGATCACCATCGCCAGTCCCTGCCCGACGTCCAGCATATGCACTTGCCATGCATCCGTGCGTGGCGCCCGCCAGAGCGGTTCACTCAGCAAAAATAGCACTGTGAAACAAAGCATCGGTAGAGTACGCCAGGCATTCAGTCGCCATGCGATGAGCATCAGCCCAGGTGCCAATGCAAGCCATTGCCAGCGAGCATCTATATTGATCCAGCCCTGAGGCAGAGCATTAAGTCCCCAAAATAACAGCGCCAGAGAGCGATCGGCTAAATACCACAGTCCCGATTCCAGCCCTCCCAGACTGGTTAAATGCACCAGCATGCCGGCTAATATCAGCGGTACGGAAACAAACGTGACCAGCGGTACGGCAAATAAATTAGCCACCAATGAAGTCAGGCTGATGCCGTGAAACATCGAAATTTGCACAGGCAGAAGCAGAATCGTGATCCCCAGTTGCAGATGCGCTAGGGCCAGCAGTATGCGTCCAATGCGAGAGAGAGACCAGGCAGGTAAAGGTACCCACTGATACCAGAATATCAGCGCCGCGACGGCAAAAGCAGATAACCACAGACTCTGTGACAGAATAGCGAGAGGATCCGCCACCACGATGGCTGCGAGACAACAGACCCAGACCGACCATCCGCTCCACTGCCTGCCGCTTAGCTTCAGCGCCCCCCAGACCATCAGCGCGACTATCGTGCGCAATGCAGGAGGCTGAAGCCCCGTTAACCAGGCATAGAATGTCGCACAGATAATCCCGCCAACCAACGGAACCTGCCAGCAAATCCATTTGGTTGGCATAAAAAATTGTCCACCGCGAATCAGTCCTCCCGCCAGAAGTGCGGCAAACGCAATATGCAGCCCGGAGATAGCCATCAAATGCGCCGTGCCGGTATCACGCATAATGGCTTTTACCTCTTGTGACACGGACAGGCGCTCCCCCATTCCCAGACCCAGTATGACCTGCTGCCAGGGATAGTTGGCGAGCTGGATTTTCAACGAAGAGAGATACTTCGAACGTAAGCTACATTGTGGCGCGATGACCGAAGCCTGCAAGAACCGTCCCGTCAGCGGCTGATGCTGTGCTAACGCATAACGTTGACTGTCAAATCCCCCCTCGTTCAATTGGCCGTGTACGGCGCGAACTTTAAGCGTCATCGCCCATGTCTGGCCCGCGCAAACGTCGCCGGGCAGGTACTGCCCATACAGAACAATTCCTTGCGCTGGAAAGATTCGCCGCCCCTGCAGGTGCGTGATCTGACCGTAGTGCGTGGTCATATTGTCGGTTCCGGTTATGCGCACGATTGCCTGCTGGTTTTTAGCAGGAAGCGTATTACCCGCCCAAAGCGCATCTTTCGCCGCCATTATTCCCCAAAGAAAAAACAGCACGGTTAATCCGGCGAGACGCATATGTTTGTGGGGAAAAAGACAGAGCAGGCATGCCAGACAAAATACAACGCCGATGCTCAGCATTTCAGGCAGCGCGGGTAATAGCATCAGAGGGAGAATGCCGCACAATGCACACGTACTCACCGTTGTTATTTTCATCAATACCTCCCTGTTGCGGGAAGTGTGCAGTAATACTCAACGGTTGTCTGGCGACAATTTACTGTTATACGGCACGCGTTCCGCTGATATTCAGCAGCGGATGTAACGTGCGAATTAACTGGGATGAGGATTCCAGTATGAACCTGCAGAAATGAAAAAAGCACCCATACAGGTGCTTTTCTCGGCGTTAAGTCTCGCTAAAAACTTAACCGTAAATATTGGCGCGATCGCGCAGTTCTTTACCTGGTTTAAAGTGCGGAACGTATTTCCCTTCCAGATCCACTTTATCGCCGGTCTTCGGATTACGTCCGGTGCGAGGTGCGCGGTAATGCAAAGAGAAGCTGCCGAAACCGCGGATTTCAATACGCTCGCCCTGCGCAAGAGTCGAGGCCATATGTTCCAGCATCTCTTTTACTGCATCTTCAACCGCTTTCGCGGGAATATGAGGTTGCTGGGTTGCAAGTCTTTCAATCAATTCTGACTTGGTCATGATTCCTCCGGTTCCTTAAAGGCATAATTAGCTGCTGCATTGATTAAGGGCGGCCGTAGCCGCCCTTTGTCATTGATTACAGGACGAATCCTGTAATCTGTCAAGCTACTCGTCACCCTTTGTGCTGTTAACGGCACAAAGGATTTAGAGAACTCGATATTACTCGCCTTTAGCTGCTTTGAAAGCTTCAGCCATTGCGTTGTTAGAGAAGTTTGCATCTTCCTGTTTGTTAACAGTCGCGATTGCATCTTTCTCATCAGCTTCGTCTTTAGCACGAACAGACAGGCTGATTGCACGGTTCTTACGATCAACGCCGGTGAATTTAGCTTCAACGTCGTCGCCTACGCTCAGAACCAGAGTTGCATCTTCAACGCGGTCACGGGAAGCTTCAGAAGCGCGCAGGTAACCTTCAACGCCGTCAGCCAGTTCTACGGTTGCGCCTTTGGCGTCAACTGCAGTGACTTTACCGTTTACGATTGCGCCTTTCTTGTTCAGTGCAACCCAGTTGTTGAACGGATCTTCTGCGAGCTGTTTAACGCCCAGAGAGATACGCTCACGCTCTGCGTCAACCTGCAGAACAACTGCTGCGATTTCGTCGCCTTTTTTGTATTCACGTACTGCTTCTTCGCCTGCAACATTCCAGGAGATGTCAGACAGGTGAACCAGGCCGTCGATGCCGCCGTCCAGGCCGATGAAGATACCGAAGTCAGTGATAGACTTGATTTTACCTTCAACACGGTCGCCCTTGTTGTGGGTTTCCGCGAACTGCTGCCATGGGTTGTTTTTGCACTGCTTCAGACCCAGGGAGATACGACGACGTTCTTCGTCGATATCCAGAACCATAACTTCCACTACATCGCCAACGTTAACAACTTTGGACGGGTGGATGTTTTTGTTGGTCCAATCCATTTCGGAAACGTGAACCAGGCCTTCAACGCCTTCTTCGATTTCAACGAAGCAGCCGTAGTCGGTCAGGTTGGTCACGCGACCGGTCAGTTTGGTACCTTCCGGATAACGCTTAGCGATAGCTACCCATGGATCTTCGCCCAGCTGTTTCAGGCCCAGAGATACACGAGTACGCTCGCGGTCGAACTTCAGCACTTTAACAGTGATTTCGTCGCCAACGTTTACGATTTCGCTCGGATGCTTAACGCGTTTCCATGCCATGTCGGTGATGTGCAGCAGGCCGTCAACGCCACCCAGATCAACGAATGCACCGTAGTCAGTGAGGTTCTTAACGATACCTTTAACTTCCATGCCTTCCTGCAGGTTTTCCAGCAGCTGATCGCGTTCTGCGCTGTTTTCGGATTCGATAACGGCACGACGGGAAACAACAACGTTGTTACGCTTCTGATCCAGCTTGATGACTTTGAACTCAAGCTCTTTGCCTTCCAGGTGCAGCGTGTCGCGGACCGGACGAACGTCTACCAGGGAACCCGGCAGGAACGCGCGAATACCATTCAGCTCAACAGTGAAGCCACCCTTGACTTTGCCATTGATAACACCAGTAACGGTTGCAGCTTCTTCGTAAGCTTTTTCCAGCGTGATCCAAGCTTCGTGACGTTTAGCTTTCTCACGGGACAGCAGGGTTTCACCGAAGCCGTCTTCTACTGCATCCAGAGCAACGTCAACTTCGTCACCAACCTGGATTTCCAGCTCGCCCTGGGCGTTTTTGAACTGCTCTGCCGGAATGGCGGACTCAGATTTCAGACCAGCGTCAACCAGTACTACGTCTTTGTCGATAGCAACAACAACACCACGAACGATGGAACCCGGACGGGTTTCGATTTCTTTTAAGGATTCTTCAAACAGTTGAGCAAAAGATTCAGTCATGTTTAATCTTCAGGTTTCATATTTAACGTCCACCTGGCTCCATGCCGGATGGGGTTGTTTAACATACCCGCTGTCAGTCCATTGCAACGGGGGTACTGCAAATTCGGTCGCACTTAAGCGAGTGCCAGTTTTTGGCGCGCATATTGTAACGCTTTTTCAATCACTTGCTCAATGCTTAATCGGGTTGAATCCAAAACTAAAGCATCAGCAGCAGGAATCAGCGGCGCTACAGCACGATTACGATCGCGGTAATCGCGTTCTTCGATCTCGGCCAAAAGGCGTTCAAAGTTAACACTAAAGCCCTTCTCCTGCAACTGTAGCATACGTCTATGCGCACGTTCGTGCGAGGAGGCGTCCAGAAAAATTTTCACCGGCGCATCCGGGAACACGACGGTCCCCATATCGCGTCCGTCGGCAATCAGGCCTGGCGCTTCGCGAAATGCGCGTTGACGACGTAGAAGCGCTTCGCGCACGCGGGGAAAAGCAGCCACCTGGGATGCGGCATTCGCCACTTCCTGAGTGCGGATTTCGCCGCTAACATCTTCACCCTCCAGAATGACTTCCAGGTTGCCGTCCGTTGAGATAAAACGCACATCCAGATGTGAGGCAAGCGGTACCAGAGCATCTTCAGAGGTGACATCAACATGGTGATGTAACGCTGCGAGCGCCAGTACGCGATAGATCGCGCCTGAATCTAACAGATGCCATTGCAATGCTTCCGCCATTGCTTTGCACAAGGTGCCTTTACCTGCACCGCTTGGGCCATCAATGGTAATAACCGGGGCAATTGCCGTCATCTTTTTCTCCTTAAACGGGCATACGTTAACGTGAACGCCGCGCATTATACGCGCCAACGGCAACGATCGTTATCTTTGTGTGAAAAATGCAGAATCATTGAAGCTGAGTGTAGAAGAAATAGACAATCAGGGATGACAGAATGTGCCGCACCTGATAGTGCGGCAATAAAATCAGGCCGGCGCGCTAATACGCGCCAACTGTTCGAAATAATCCGGGAAAGTTTTGGCGGTACATTTGGGGTCAAGAATGGTGACAGGGGTATCAGACAGCGCCACCAGCGAGAAACACATCGCCATACGGTGATCGTTATAGGTTGCGATATCCGCAAACTTCAGCGTCGCTGGTGGTGTGATGCGGATGAAGTCATGCCCCTCTTCAACTTCCGCGCCCACTTTGCGTAATTCCGTCGCCATCGCAAACAGACGGTCGGTCTCTTTGACGCGCCAGTTGTAGATGTTGCGTAGGGTTGTGGTGCCTTTAGCAAACAGCGCGGTCGTGGCAATAGTCATCGCCGCGTCGGGAATATGGTTCATATCCATATCCACAGCGTTCAGTTCACCGTGAGTACAGGCAATAAAGTCATCGCCCCAGGTAATGGTCGCGCCCATTTTTTCCAGTACATCAGCGAAGCGAATATCGCCCTGCATACTGTTGCGGCCAATGCCAGTGACTTTCACTGTACCGCCTTTAATGGCGCCCGCCGCGAGGAAGTATGAAGCAGAAGAAGCATCGCCCTCAACCAGATAGGCGCCCGGTGACTGATACTGCTGCTGCCCCTGCACAACAAAGCGCTGGTAGTTCTGATTCTCAATTTCAACACCAAACGTCTTCATCAGATTCAGGGTGATATCAATATAAGGTTTGGATACCAGCTCGCCCTTAATGACGATCGTCGTATCTTGCGGTGCCAACGGTGCAGTCATCAGTAGCGCAGTGAGGAACTGGCTGGATACGCTGCCGTCCACCTCAACCTGACCACCGCTAAAACCACCGCGCAGACGAAGCGGAGGATAGTTTTCCTGCTCCAGGTACTCAATGCTGGCCCCCCCCTGGCGCAACGCATCAACCAGATGGCCAATCGGACGCTCCTTCATGCGCGGTTCGCCCGTCAACACGATGTCATTACTGCCCAGACACAGCGCAGCGGCCAGTGGACGCATAGCGGTTCCGGCATTGCCAAGAAACAGTTCCACTGCCCCTTCGGCATGTAATGCGCCACCGTTGCCGATAATCTCGCAGCGGGTGCGATCGGCGGAAAGGGTATAGCTAATCCCTAACGCATTCAGTGCATTGAGCATATGACGGACATCGTCGCTGTCCAGCAGGTTGGTCAGAACAGTGGTGCCATTTGCTAATGCGGCCAGCAGCAAAGCGCGGTTAGATACACTTTTGGATCCAGGCAGATTGATGGTGCCATCCACCCGCGCAATGGGTTGTAACGTCAGGGATTCCATGAAACTCAACTCTCAAAACAGATATAAAAACCCCACAGGCGGGCTGTGGGGATGAAAAGTACAGCAGATTAACCGCGGCGGCGTTCGAAATCGACCATGAAATCGGTCAGTGCTTTTACGCCTTCAAGCGGCATCGCATTATAGATAGACGCACGCATACCGCCGACCACACGATGGCCTTTCAGTGCATGCAGCCCCGCAGCGAAAGACTCCTCCAGGAAGAGTTTATCCAGGGCGCTGTCAGCCAGTTGGAACGGGACGTTCATACGTGAACGGTTCGACTTCGCGACATCGTTACGATAGAAGTCGCTGTTGTCGATCACGCCATACAACAGCTCTGCTTTTTGCTGGTTAATTTTATCCATCGCACTAACACCGCCCTGCTCTTTCAGCCACTTAAAGACCAGACCAGACAGATACCAGGCAAAGGTTGGCGGCGTATTGAACATGGAATCGTTGTCATTCAGCACGGTATAGTCGAGGATTGACGGGCATGAGACATGCGCTTTGCCCAGTAAATCTTCACGGACGATGACAATCGTCAGACCGGCCGGGCCGATATTTTTCTGTGCCCCGGCATAAATTACGCCATAACGACTAACGTCAAGCGGTGCGGAAAGAATGGTGGAGGACAGATCCGCCGTGACCACAACGTTGCTGGCAAAATTCGGCGTTTCATCGATCGCAATGCCATCGATGGTTTCGTTCGGGCAATAGTGCAGGTATGCCGCGTTATCAGAAAGCTGCCATTCACTCATCGGCTTAACAGCACGCAGGCCGTCCACGGTGACTTTGGCATCAATAACGTTTGGCGTGCAGTATTTTTTCGCTTCTTTAATTGCGCTGGCGGCCCAATAACCGGCATCGACGTAATCCGCGGTGGTTTTATCGCCCAGAATATTTAACGGGATACCCGCGAACTGCCCGCGACCACCGCCATGGCAGAACAACACTTTATAGTTGGAGGGGATGCTGAGAAGATCGCGAAAATCCTGCTCTGCTTCCTCTGCAACCTGGATAAACTCTTTACCCCGGTGGCTAATTTCCATTACCGACGTGCCAAGACCGTTCCAGTCGCGAAGATCCTGTTGAGCCAGTTTAAGTACTTCCGCCGGTAGCATTGCCGGACCTGAACTAAAATTGAAGACCTGAGCCATTTCCCCTCACCACGTTGTGTTGTTATCCAATCAACATCCTGTCATTGACGATAATCCTGCGACAGACATTGGGTATAAGTTATTCCTGTGGATATCGGTTTTATCATTCAGTGACACGCGCCGCAATGGGTAAAACTGGCTGGGGTAAAAATGAGTCATCGATCACACAACAGAATCTATCGGATTGACGGACAAAAACCGATATTTTCGCTGTCAGGTGACCCGTTTTGCCCGACTGGCCTTCGACCATTCTGGATTTGCGCAGCGCGGACATAATTGATGATCCCCCGCGCTCATTTGCACCACTTCACTACACCGTACACATGCATAGTCGCCTGTTTCAGGCACCACCTTAAATCGCTGTGTACAATGTTTAGGCAGGATACTGAGTCCCGGTTTTACGTCTTCATCGGCAAAGAAGTAAACGCTGATCTGCCCATTCGTCTCCAGAATAGCGAGTTTCACCTGCCCCAGTTGCTCTACGCCGTTCAAACGCAGCTCCATAAAGAATTCGAATTCCGTCATATTGGCGCGATTAAGCTTTGACCATGACAATTCACCGTCTTCAATGATGACCACTGGCTTGCCTTCCAGTAGATCTTCCAGCTTTTCGCTGTGTGACATCAGCCACATGACAAGACGATAAAGCAGCGCCAGGGTAATAAAAACCACCAGCACCGGAATCATCGGCACATCGTCATAAAACGCCACATCGCCCGCCGCAGAGCCCAGCGTAAGAATAATCAGCACTTCAAAAAGCGACATCTGCCGTACGCCACGCCGCCCTGTAAGCTTTAAAAACAGAAAAACCAATATAAAGGTATAGAGACTGCGCAGCGCAACCTCACCAAGAAACTCCATTGGCACCTTATCCAGTGCCATACGCTGTAAATCGAATGCTTTCATTTTGTGCTCTTAACATTGTTGACTGTGTGAAAGCATAGCCAATAGTTTTATTTACGCCTGGGCTCCGGCGGCGATAGCGCCGTTCATTGAAAACCCGTATCATTGCGCGCTTTCCGTACGACAAAAGTGATTTTCATGACGCAAACATTTATTCCCGGCAAAGATGCCGCTCTGGAAGACTCCATCGCTCGCTTCCAGCAAAAATTACTCGACCTTGGTTTTCAGATTGAAGAAGCCTCATGGTTGAACCCTGTGCCTAACGTTTGGTCTGTGCATATTCGCGACAAAGAATGCGCGCTATGCTTTACCAATGGTAAAGGCGCGACGAAAAAAGCGGCGCTGGCCTCCGCGCTGGGTGAATATTTTGAGCGTCTGTCTACGAACTACTTCTTTGCGGATTTCTGGCTGGGCGAAACCGTCGCCAACGGCCCGTTCGTGCATTATCCGAACGAAAAATGGTTCCCGCTGACGGAAGACGACGACGTGCCGGAAGGTCTGCTGGATGCGCGTCTGCGCGCGTTTTACGATCCAGAGAACGAATTGACCGGAAGCATGCTTATCGATCTGCAATCCGGTAATGAAGATCGTGGCGTCTGCGGCCTGCCGTTTACCCGTCAATCTGATAACCAGACCGTCTATATTCCGATGAATATTATCGGCAACCTGTACGTTTCTAACGGCATGTCTGCGGGTAACACGCCTAATGAAGCGCGCGTTCAGGGCCTGTCTGAAGTCTTTGAACGTTATGTGAAGAACCGCATTATCGCGGAAAGCATTAGTCTGCCGGAAATCCCGGCCGAGGTGATGGCGCGCTACCCGGCGGTAGTGGAGTCTATCGCCAAACTGGAAGCGGAAGGTTTCCCGATTTTCGCCTACGATGGCTCGCTGGGCGGCAAGTACCCGGTGATTTGCGTTGTCCTGTTCAACCCGGCCAACGGTACCTGCTTTGCGTCCTTCGGCGCGCACCCGGATTTCGGTGTTGCGCTGGAGCGTACCGTTACCGAACTGCTGCAGGGTCGTGGTTTGAAAGATCTTGATGTCTTCACCCCGCCGACCTTCGACGATGAAGAAGTGGCTGAACACACTAACCTTGAAACCCACTTCATTGATTCCAGCGGTCTGATCTCCTGGGATCTGTTCAAGCAGGATGCTGATTATCCGTTCGTTGACTGGAATTTCTCCGGCACTACGGAAGAAGAGTTCGCCACCCTGATGGCCATCTTCAAGCAAGAAGATAAAGAAGTGTATATCGCCGACTACGAACATCTGGGGGTATATGCCTGCCGCATTATCGTTCCGGGCATGTCTGACATCTATCCGGCTGAAGATCTGTGGTTAGCCAACAACGCAATGGGTGCCCATCTGCGCGAAACAATCCTCTCTCTGCCTGGCAGTGAGTGGGATAAAGAAGACTATCTCAATCTGCTCGAGCAACTGGATGAAGAAGGTTTTGACGACTTCACCCGCGTACGCGAACTGCTTGGTCTGGCGACCGGTGCGGATAACGGTTGGTACACTCTGCGCATTGGCGAGCTTAAAGTGATGCTGGCGCTGGCCGGTGGTGACCTGGAGCAAGCGCTGGTATGGACAGAATGGACGATGGAATTCAACGCCTCCGTGTTTAGCGCTGAACGTGCAAACTACTACCGTTGCCTGCAAACGCTGCTGCTATTGTCGCAGGAAGAGGAGCGTCAGCCGCTGCAATATTTGAACGCGTTTGTCCGCATGTACGGCGCCGATGCGGTTGAAGCGGCAAGTGCGGCATTGAGTGGTGAAGCCGCATTTTATGGTCTTCAACCAGTAGACAGCGATCTGCACGCGTTCCCGGCGCATCAGTCTCTGCTGAAAGCCTATGAAAAACTGCAGCGCGCGAAAGCAGCGCACTGGTCAAAATAGTGCCAAACAGCCTGCGTTAAGTAGGCTAAATGTATTGTCTGGGCTATATTACGGGGCGCTTTAAGCGCCCTGTTTTTTATTTTGGTCAAATCAAAAAATAAATGTAAAAGCAAGGTTAAATATTAGTGGTTGATATTAAAAAAAATAGCTTATTAATGTGGCTTTTTATCTCAATTACTCCATATTAATTAACCGTCCAACAGGAGGCTGAAAGAAAAAATTCAACTCACTTTATAATTTTTAAAATTTATTTTTATTTTGATAATCAAAAAGTTACTCCGTAATCGCATAAAAACCATGCGTCTTGCGGGCCTATAAGCCAGGCGAGATATGATCTATATCAAATTCTCATCTATAATGCTTTGTTAGTATCTCGTCGCCGACTTAATAAAGAGAGAGTTAGTGTGAAAGCTGACAACCCTTTTGATCTTTTACTTCCTGCTGCAATGGCCAAAGTTGCCGAAGAAGCAGGCGTCTATAAAGCAACGAAACATCCGCTTAAGACGTTCTATCTGGCAATTACTGCCGGTGTATTCATTTCAATTGCCTTTGTTTTCTATATCACCGCCACTACCGGTACCGGTACTATGCCCTTCGGCATGGCAAAATTAATAGGTGGTATCTGCTTTTCCCTGGGGTTGATTCTTTGTGTTATCTGCGGTGCAGACCTCTTCACCTCAACCGTACTGATTGTTGTTGCTAAAGCCAGTGGTCGTATTACCTGGGGACAGTTGGCTAAAAACTGGCTTAACGTTTATGTCGGCAACCTGATTGGCGCCCTGATCTTCGTGTTACTTATGTGGCTTTCCGGCGAGTATATGACCGCCAACGGCGCGTGGGGACTCAACGTCCTGCAAACAGCCGACCACAAAGTGCATCATACTTTTGTTGAGGCGGTAAGCCTCGGTATTCTGGCTAACCTGATGGTGTGTCTGGCCGTATGGATGAGCTACTCAGGTCGCAGCCTGATGGACAAAGCGTTTATCATGGTATTACCGGTCGCAATGTTTGTTGCCAGCGGTTTTGAGCACAGTATCGCAAACATGTTTATGATCCCTATGGGTATTGTAATACGCGATTTCGCCACCCCGGAATTCTGGACCGCTGTCGGTTCTTCTCCGGAGAATTTTTCTCACCTGACCGTGATGAATTTCATCACCGATAACCTGATTCCGGTTACGATCGGTAATATTATCGGCGGCGGTTTGTTGGTCGGGTTGACATACTGGGTCATTTACCTGCGTGGTAACGATCATCATTAATCTGTTGATGCTCATTACACGCAGTAAATAAAAAATCCACTTAAGAAGGTAGGTGTTACATGTCCGAGCTTAATGAAAAGTTAGCCACAGCCTGGGAAGGTTTTACCAAAGGTGACTGGCAGAATGAAGTAAACGTACGTGACTTCATTCAGAAAAACTACACTCCGTATGAGGGTGACGAGTCCTTCCTGGCTGGCGCTACTGACGCGACCACCAAGCTGTGGGACAGCGTAATGGAAGGCGTTAAACAGGAAAACCGCACTCACGCGCCTGTTGACTTTGACACCTCCGTTGCTTCTACCATCACTTCTCACGACGCTGGCTACATCAACAAAGCGCTGGAGAAAATTGTTGGTCTGCAGACTGAAGCTCCGCTGAAACGCGCGATCATTCCGTTCGGCGGCATCAAAATGGTTGAAGGTTCCTGCAAAGCGTACAATCGCGAACTGGACCCGATGCTGAAAAAAATCTTCACCGAATACCGTAAAACCCACAACCAGGGCGTATTCGATGTTTATACCAAAGACATTCTGAACTGCCGTAAATCCGGTGTTCTGACTGGTCTGCCAGATGCGTATGGCCGTGGCCGTATCATCGGTGACTACCGTCGCGTTGCGCTGTACGGTATCGACTTCCTGATGAAAGACAAATACGCACAGTTTGTTTCCCTGCAGTCTGACCTGGAAAACGGCGTAAACCTGGAAGCGACTATCCGTCTGCGTGAAGAAATCGCTGAACAGCACCGCGCGCTGGGTCAGATCAAAGAAATGGCAGCGAAATATGGCTGCGATATCTCTGGTCCGGCTACCAACGCTCAGGAAGCTATCCAGTGGACTTACTTCGGCTACCTGGCCGCGGTTAAATCTCAGAACGGCGCAGCAATGTCCTTCGGTCGCGTATCCACCTTCCTGGATGCATACATCGAACGTGATATCAAAGCAGGCAAAATCACTGAACAAGACGCTCAGGAAATGATTGACCACCTGGTCATGAAACTGCGTATGGTTCGCTTCCTGCGTACTCCGGAATATGATGAACTGTTCTCCGGTGACCCGATTTGGGCAACTGAATCTATCGGTGGTATGGGTGTTGATGGCCGTACTCTGGTTACCAAAAACAGCTTCCGCTTCCTGAACACCCTGTACACCATGGGTCCTTCTCCGGAGCCGAACATCACCGTTCTGTGGTCTGAAAAACTGCCTCTGAACTTCAAGAAATTCGCCGCTAAAGTGTCCATCGACACCTCTTCTCTGCAGTACGAGAACGATGACCTGATGCGTCCGGACTTCAACAACGACGATTACGCTATCGCTTGCTGCGTAAGCCCGATGGTTGTTGGTAAACAAATGCAGTTCTTCGGTGCGCGTGCAAACCTGGCGAAAACCATGCTGTACGCAATCAACGGCGGCGTTGATGAAAAACTGAAAATGCAGGTTGGTCCTAAATCTGAACCGATCAAAGGCGACGTTCTGAACTTCGATGAAGTAATGGACCGTATGGATCACTTCATGGACTGGCTGGCTAAACAGTACGTCACTGCGCTGAACGTTATCCACTACATGCACGACAAGTACAGCTACGAAGCCTCTCTGATGGCGCTGCACGACCGTGACGTTATCCGCACCATGGCGTGTGGTATCGCTGGTCTGTCCGTTGCTGCTGACTCCCTGTCTGCAATCAAATATGCGAAAGTTAAACCGATTCGTGACGAAGACGGTCTGGCTATCGACTTCGAAATCGAAGGCGAATACCCGCAGTTTGGTAACAACGACTCTCGTGTAGATGACATGGCGGTTGACCTGGTAGAACGTTTCATGAAGAAAATTCAGAAGCTGACTACTTACCGTAACGCTATCCCGACTCAGTCTGTTCTGACCATCACCTCTAACGTGGTTTATGGTAAGAAAACGGGTAACACCCCAGACGGTCGTCGTGCTGGCGCGCCGTTCGGACCGGGTGCTAACCCAATGCACGGTCGTGACCAGAAAGGTGCTGTTGCCTCTCTGACTTCCGTTGCTAAACTGCCATTTGCTTACGCGAAAGATGGTATCTCTTATACCTTCTCTATCGTTCCGAACGCACTGGGTAAAGACGACGAAGTTCGTAAGACTAACCTGGCTGGTCTGATGGATGGTTACTTCCACCACGAAGCGTCCATCGAAGGTGGTCAGCACCTGAACGTGAACGTCATGAACCGTGAAATGCTGCTGGATGCGATGGAACATCCGGAAAAATATCCGCAGCTGACCATCCGCGTTTCTGGCTACGCAGTACGTTTTAACTCCCTGACTAAAGAACAGCAGCAGGACGTTATTACTCGTACTTTCACTCAGACCATGTAATTGGTTTTGACTGAAATCGTACTTTAAAAAGCGTACAATAAAGGCTCCACGTAAGTGGGGCCTTTTTAATAGCCTGCTTTGGCTGCTATCTATACTTATGGATAGCAGCCAAAACAGACTCGACACAGTTAATAACTGTGCACTAACACAGGCCCCGGATGGGCCACATCTGGAGAAACACCGCAATGTCAGTTATTGGTCGCATTCACTCCTTTGAATCCTGTGGCACTGTAGACGGCCCGGGCATCCGTTTTATTACCTTCTTCCAGGGCTGCCTGATGCGCTGCCTGTATTGCCATAACCGTGACACATGGGATACGCACGGCGGTAAAGAAGTCACTGTCGACGAATTAATGAAAGAGGTGGTGACCTATCGCCACTTTATGAACGCATCCGGCGGCGGCGTGACGGCGTCTGGCGGCGAAGCTATCCTGCAGGCTGAGTTCGTACGTGACTGGTTCCGCGCTTGTAAAAAAGAAGGTATTCATACCTGTCTGGATACCAACGGTTTTGTTCGCCGCTACGATCCGGTGATCGATGAGCTGCTGGAAGTCACCGACCTGGTCATGCTCGACCTCAAACAGATGAACGATGAAATCCATCAGAATCTGGTCGGCGTATCTAACCATCGTACGCTGGAGTTCGCGCGTTACCTGTCAAACAAAGACATCAAAGTGTGGATCCGCTATGTTGTCGTACCTGGCTGGTCTGATGACGATGACTCCGCACACCGCCTCGGCGAATTTACCCGCGATATGGGTAACGTTGAAAAAATTGAGCTGCTGCCTTACCACGAGCTGGGCAAACACAAATGGGTGGCAATGGGCGAAGAGTACAAACTGGATGGCGTCAAACCACCGAAGAAAGAGACCATGGAGCGCGTAAAAGGCATTCTCGAGCAGTATGGTCATAAAGTTATGTATTAAGTCTCCAGGTGGGTAACAAACCTGTTACCCACCTAACGCCTTCTTAATGCCCTCTTCTCGCCAGCAGCGGGAAAATCAATCCCAACCCGACCAGTACCTGTTCGTATTCTGTTAAAACAGGTCAAATATGCGCGATAGAATTGGGCGTGTGGCCCGTCTTGCGCAGCAGCATCAGTAAATAAATAAACGATACGCTGGCAATCATGATAAACAGCAAGCTATCTGAATAATTCTGCATCAGCATAGCGGTAAACGACGGGCCAAGCAGACTGCCAACGGTATAGCTTAATAGCAAAGCCTGATTCATGGCCACCAGTTGATGATGTTCCACCTTTTCACAGGCCCATGCCATCGCGACCGGATAGAGAGTAAAACCTGCCGCACCCAACATAAATAATGCGGGGGCCATCGCCGCCTGATTCAGCATAGCAATACTCCCGACGATAACCACAAAGACCTGGACGCGTAAAACCAGCAGGCGTCCCAGTTTGTCCGCCAGGCGGCCAATCGGCCATTGCCCCAGAATACCGGCGCTAACCAAAACTGCCATCCAGAAACCAATGCTGGCATTGCTCACTCCCTGATGGTTCAGATACAGCGGCATCAGGCCGTACAAAGAGCCCAGAACAATCCCGGAAATAATGCAGCCATTAACGCCCAGACGCGCCTGTCGCAGCTTCAGCATCGATACAATAGGGGTGGAGTGCTGTTCATTACCCTGCTGATTGGCAATCCGCGTAAAGAGCAGCGGCAGAACCCCAGCCAGGATGGTTCCCGTCACCCACGGCAGCACGTTCATCAGTTCTGTTGATACTTTACTGACCAGCAATTGCCCTAAAAACGTCCCCACGTAATAGATCATCATATAGGCGGCAAGCAAACGTCCGCGATTGCGCGAAGTCCCACTGCACATCAGCGCACTTTCCACTACCACCCAAATCATGGCGCAGCCAACGCCGGCAATGAAGCGCCAGGTCATCCAGCTCCAGAATCCAACCATAATCCCCAGTCCAACACAGCCCGCGGCAAAAATAAACGAGGCGATGTAATAGCTGCGGTTAAAACCAAGGCGTTTAATTAGATACCCGGTCAGCAACGTCCCTACCAAATTACCGGTAAAGTAGGACGAACTCACCATACCTACCTGCCAGGTTGGCAGATTTTCATGGGCGAGCCAAAGCGGGACGAGCGTGTTTAACACGGCGATCGCCAGGGTCAACAGAAGCAGCCCGCACAGCAGCAGCATGACGGGACGGGTATAGATGGACATGAATAAAAACCGTGAGGAAGCTCAAATTTCATGCGCATCATGCCACTGCTAAAAACATTGTCAATCGGCGCAATCAGAGGGCTGAGGCGCTTTCTGGACGATCGATTCGTATTACTGATTCTTAATGTGAATGGATAAATAACAGAAAAATACATCTGCTTGTTTTTATTGATCTAAAACAAAAATCTCACGTTTCGTTCAGTCGAAAAATTTCATGGACTCCCCTTACTTTTATTTCTTACTAAACTCTATGCGAGATGCAGAGCGGTATTGTCTTCGACATAGAACAGTAAGTTCTTATTTATACTTCCAGTCCGGATACCGTTCTTTCCCCAGACTTAAACTCATCAAATTTCCCGCACCGATGCCGAACAGGAGAAATATCATGACTAAACCTTACGTAAGACTTGATAAAGATAATGCGGCAGTATTGCTGGTCGATCATCAGGCTGGCTTGCTCTCTCTGGTTCGGGATATCGATCCCGATAAATTCAAGAATAACGTGCTTGCCCTGGGTGATTTGGCAAAGTACTTCAAACTCCCGACTATCCTGACCACCAGTTTTGAAACAGGGCCGAACGGACCGCTGGTACCGGAACTGAAAGCTCAGTTTCCCGATGCGCCCTATATTGCTCGCCCGGGAAACATCAACGCGTGGGATAACGAAGATTTCGTGAAAGCAGTAAAAGAGACCGGCAAAAAGCAGCTGATTATCGCCGGTGTCGTGACGGAAGTTTGCGTCGCCTTCCCTGCGCTATCCGCAATAGAAGAAGGGTTTGACGTCTTTGTCGTCACGGATGCTTCGGGTACATTTAACGAAATCACCCGCCATTCAGCATGGGATCGGATGTCGCAGGCTGGTGCGCAATTGATGACGTGGTTCGGCGTCGCGTGTGAGCTGCACCGCGACTGGCGTAACGATATCGAAGGGCTGGCGACGTTGTTCTCTAATCACATTCCAGATTATCGCAATCTGATGACCAGTTACGACACGTTGACCAAACAGAAGTAAAAAACCGGGGCGAAAAACCTGGCGTGACATAATGCCGGATGACAAGCAGCGTGAAGGCCTACTGTTCTGTAGGCCGGAGAAGGCACGAGCCGCCATCCGGCATATTATGGATTAGCTTGCAACCGCCATACCGACGGTCATATGCAGGCCATAGAACACGCCACGACCAATCAGCTCGCCGACTATCAGCAGAATAAACGCGACGGAAAGCAGTGGTATTGCGGGTTGGTAACCTTTGACTTGCGGTACAATCCAGCAGCACAGCGCTAACGCCAGTGCCACGATCCGCCAGGCCATCAGCGAGCCATAATCCGGAACCAGCGCAGACGCCTGTTGAATCGAACTGTGGATCGTCGCCAGTTCGGCACCCTGCATTACAGACATAATGGCGCTCACGACCAGAGCAAGCACTGAAATGGCTGGCAGCAGACGCATCGCCCAACCGTCAATACCGGCAATTCTCAATAGCAGATATCCCAGCAGCGGACCGCCCATAAACAGCGTCAGGAAGAAACCCAGCGGCGTCCAGACACTGTACCAGGTCGGCACGGTATCAATGGTGTTATACACACGCACCATCATCCAGACAAAAATGACGCCCAGTACCATGGTGACAACTAACCACAGATTGCGTAATGCGGGCGGCATTTTTTTCAACATCGCCAGCAGCCAACCGATGCCGCCAATGGCAAAGAACACTGAACCGCTGGCGATTTCATTGCTCAGCGCAGAAGCGCCTACGCGATTGAGCGAGTTAAAGGCACGCATCGGCGAGCCCAGGTGAAGCATAGAAGCAATAAAGCCAATGCCCATCAGTACCCACAGCCCGAACATGCAGGCGATTACCCGCTGCTGCAATTCAGGACGTAAGTCCCCTTTCATTAACGCCAATGCCAGAACGATAAAGCCACCAACCACACACTGTCCGAAGACCGTAAAGATCATCAGCGGCCATTCATGCCATCCACTTCCCATCTTACACCTCCTTCGGATTGGCCAGATAACCCGTGGTATCCCCGGTCGGGCGGCTATTGGCGTTAGGTTTGATGACAATGCTCGGTTTGGTGAAGTGCGCGCCCGGGAGTGGCGCAACAGCGGCCAGAGTACCGTGTTTTTTGCGCAGTTCGTCAATCGGACCGAAATCCAACGCACGCAGTGGGCAGGACTCGACGCAGATAGGTTTCTTACCTTCAGCGACGCGCTCATGGCAGCCATCGCATTTGGTCATATGTCCTTTTTCCGCATTGTACTGGGGCGCACCGTAAGGACAGGCCATGTGACAATACCGACAACCAATGCACACGTCTTCATCCACGACGACAAAGCCATCTTCACGTTTGTGCATCGCGCCGCTCGGACATACCTTGGTGCAGGCCGGGTCTTCACAGTGGTTACAGGCAATAGAGAGGTAATAGGCAAAAACGTTTTGGTGCCAGACACCATTGTCTTCTTGCCAGTCGCCACCCGCGTACTCGTAAATGCGGCGAAAACTGACATCCGGGGTTAAATTTTTGAAGTCTTTGCAGGCCAGTTCGCAGGTTTTGCAACCGGTGCAACGGCTGGAATCAATAAAAAATCCATACTGGGTTGTCATCGGTTACTCCTTACACCTTTTCAACCTGAACAAGGTTCGTATGTGACGGATTCCCCTTCGCGAGAGGAGAAGGACGCTGAGTCGTCAGGACGTTAATACAGCCGCCCTGATCCACACGCTTCGTGTCCGGGTCGTACCAGGCCCCTTCGCCTAATGCCACCACGCCGGGCATCATACGCGGCGTCACTTTCGCTTCGATATGCACCTCGCCACGATCGTTAAAGATGCGTACCTTGTCGCCGTTGTTAATGCCACGTCGCTGCGCATCCAACGGATTGATCCACATTTCCTGGCGGCAGGATGCTTTCAGAACATCTACGTTGCCATAGGTCGAGTGGACGCGAGATTTGTAGTGGAAGCCGGTCAGTTGCAGCGGGAATTTCTCCACTAGCGGATCACCTAAGCTTTCAAAGCCAGGGGTATAAATCGGCAATGGATCGATCACATCTCCTTCCGGCAGTTCCCAGGTTGCCGCGATCCCGGCAAGCTGCTGCGAATAAATTTCGATCTTACCCGACGGCGTGGTGAGCGGGTTGGCTTTGGGATCCTCACGGAACGCTTTGTACGCCACATGATGCCCCTCAGGATCTCGCTGCTTAAAGATGCCTTGTTTACGGAACTCTTCAAACCCAGGCAATTCAGGAATGGCTTTGCGCGACTGCTCATACAGATGACGCATCCACTCTTCCTGAGAACGACCTTCGGTAAACTGCTGCTCGACGCCAAGGCGTTTCGCCAGCTCGCTGGTCATCTGGTAGATAGTCTTGCATTCGAAACGTGGTTTGATCGCCTGATCGGTGAAAATCACATAGGACATGTTTCCGCAGGACGCATCCAGCGCGAAGTCCATCTGTTCGGAAGCGGTACAGTCTGGCAGCAAAATATCCGCATATTTCGCTGAGGAGGTCATATGGCAGTCGATGACAACAATCATCTCGCACTTCTTGTCATCCTGCAGGATTTCGTGCGTGCGGTTAATATCAGAGTGCTGGTTAATCAAGCAGTTACCAGCATAGTTCCAAATCATTTTAATCGGAACATCAAGCTTATCTTTGCCGCGAACGCCGTCACGCAGCGCCGTCATCTCCGGACCACGCTCAATAGCGTCCGTCCACATAAACATTGAGATGCTGGTTTCAACAGGGTTTTCCAGCGTGGGCATACGCTCAAACGGCAGACTGTAAGAGCCTTCACGCGCACCGCTGTTGCCGCCATTGATGCCAACATTACCGGTCAGAATGGCCAGCATAGAAATAGCACGGGTCGCTATTTCACCGTTAGCATGACGCTGCGGCCCCCACCCCTGGCTGATGTATGCCGGTTTAGCGCTGCCAATTTCGCGCGCCAGTTTGATGATACGGTCCGCGGGAATACCGGTAATCTGTGCCGCCCATTCCGGGGTCTTGGCAACACCGTCAGTCCCCTGACCAAGAATATACGCCTTATAGTGGCCATTCTTCGGCGCGTCAGCTGGCAAGGTTTTCTCGTCGTAACCCACGCAGTATTTGTCGAGAAACGCCTGGTCCACCAGGTTTTCGGTGATCAGGACATACGCCAGACCATTAACCAACGCCGCATCTGTACCAGGACGGATCGGGATCCATTCATCTTCACGCCCCGCGCCGGTATCGGTATAGCGGGGATCGATAATAATCATCCGGGCATTGGATTTCTGTCGCGCCTGTTCAAGGTAATAGGTTACCCCGCCCCCGCTCATACGGGTTTCGCCAGGGTTATTACCAAACAAAACAACCAGCTTGCTGTTTTCAATGTCGGACGGACTGTTACCGTCGGCCCAGCCGCCGTAGGTGTAGTTCAACCCGGCAGCGATTTGTGCCGAAGAGTAGTCCCCGTAGTGATTCAGGTAACCACCACAGCAGTTCATCAGACGTGCTACCAGGGTTTTACCCGGCGGCCAGGAGCGCGTCAGGGTGCCACCCAGCGTGCCGGTGCCGTAGTTCAGATAGATAGATTCGTTACCATAGTCTTTAATCAGACGCTGCATGTTGCTGGCAATAATCTCGTACGCCTCATCCCAACTGATGCGCTCAAATTTGCCTTCGCCACGCTTGCCGACGCGTTTCATCGGGTATTTCAGACGATCGGGATTATAAACGCGACGACGCATCGAGCGACCACGCAGACAAGCTCGCACCTGGTGCAGACCGTCATAGTTGTCATCGCCAGTGTTGTCGGTTTCGACATACTTTATTTCACCGTCTACCACATGCATCCGCAGTGGACAGCGGCTACCGCAGTTTACCGTACACGCGCTCCAGATGACTTTCTCATTGCGCTGCGTGGGATTAATGGCTTCGGCGGCATTGGCAATACGGGTAAATGGCAGGGTAAACGCGCTACTGGCCACCGCCAGTCCGCCTATCGCCGTCGTTTTTACCAAACCGCGGCGACTAACCTCAGCTGCCAGCACGGCATCGGGGATCTTAGTTTTCATAGGGGCTCACTCTGCTGCTCACAATAAACCAACAATAAATACTCGTTGTATATATTTTTATATATCGCTAGTATTAATATACAGACTGGTAGATACTGACTTTCATTCGAAGGCAGTATTACTCCTATGTGGGTAGTGGTTATTGTCCGACGTCAAACGGGCATAAAAAAAGCGCCCTAAGGCGCTTTTTCGCATAGAAAAGGTAGCTTAGCCGATGAATTCCAGGCCATTCATGTACGGACGTAATACTTCCGGAACCTGAATGCGGCCATCTGCCTGCTGATAGTTTTCCATTACCGCCACCAGCGTACGTCCAACTGCCAGACCGGAACCGTTCAGCGTATGCACCAGACGGGTCTTTTTGTCGGATTTGCTGCGGCAACGCGCTTGCATGCGACGGGCCTGGAAATCCCACACGTTGGAGCAGGAAGAGATTTCACGATAGGTATTCTGCGCCGGGATCCACACTTCCAGATCGTAGGTTTTGCATGCGCCGAAGCCCATGTCGCCGGTGCACAGAATGATCTTACGGTACGGCAGACCCAGAAGCTGAAGAACCTTCTCGGCGTGGCCGGTCATCTCTTCCAGCGCGTCCATTGAATCTTCCGGACGAACAATCTGCACCATCTCAACTTTATCGAACTGGTGCATACGGATCAGACCGCGGGTATCACGACCGTAAGAGCCAGCTTCAGAACGGAAGCACGGCGTATGCGCAGTCATTTTGATCGGTAGCGCATCTTCGTCAATGATTTCGTCACGCACCAGGTTGGTCAGCGGAACTTCGGCAGTTGGGATCAGCGCGTAGTTACTGCTGTCAGCTTCTTCGTCCAGCGGACGGGTATGGAACAGATCGCCAGCGAATTTCGGCAGTTGGCCTGTACCGTACAGCGTGTCATGGTTAACCAGATACGGAACATAGTTTTCACTGTAACCATGCTGTTCGGTATGCAGATCCAGCATGAACTGAGACAGCGCACGATGCATACGTGCGATCTGCCCCTTCATGACCACGAAACGAGAGCCGGTCAGCTTCACCGCAGCGGCGAAATCAAGACCCGTGTGCATTTCACCCAGGGTAACGTGATCGCGAACTTCGAAATCAAACTCACGCGGTGTACCCCAGCGGCTGACTTCGACGTTGTCATTTTCATCTTTACCCACCGGAACTTCATCCGCTGGCAGGTTCGGAATGGTCAGCGCAATGTCGCGGATCTCGGCCTGTAAGGTATCAAGTTCAGCTTTCGCGGCATCCAGCTCTTCGCCCAGTTTGTTCACTTCCAGACGTAAAGACTCGATATCTTCCCCGCGCGCTTTTGCCTGGCCAATGGATTTCGATCGAGAGTTACGCTCTGCCTGCAGGTTTTCAGTTTGTACCTGCAGAACTTTACGACGCTCTTCAAGAGCGCGCAGCTTATCTACATCCAGCTTAAAGCCCCGGCTTGCCAGTTTTTCTGCGACTGCGTCTGGCTCATTACGCAGCAGATTGGGATCGAGCATGCTTATCCTGTGCTTATCGAATTAAAATGGGAAAAGTGACCACAGCCTGCGGTCACAGGGATACAGAGACAACATTACCGCAACGATAACACTAACGGTAGCGTTTTATAGGGCTATTTTGATCCTGTCCGGCGAGCCAGGCGAGCTTTTCGCCAATCTTGCCTTCAAGACCTCTGTTTGTGGGGCGATAATAGCGCGTTTGTGCCATTTCCTGGGGGAAGTACTCTTCTCCGGCGGCATAGGCATTTGGTTCATCATGTGCGTAACGATACTCCTGACCGTAGCCCATCTCTTTCATCAGCTTGGTCGGCGCATTGCGCAGGTGAACGGGAACGTCGTAATCCGGACGTTCACGGGCATCGGCCAGTGCGGCCTTGAAGGCGGTGTAAACCGCGTTACTCTTCGGCGCACAGGCCAGATAAACAATCGCCTGAGCAATTGCCCGTTCGCCTTCTGCGGGTCCCACGCGAGTGAAACAATCCCACGCGGAAATCGCCACCTGCATAGCGCGCGGATCTGCGTTGCCCACATCTTCAGAGGCAATCGCAAGGCAGCGACGGGCAACGTACAACGGATCGCCGCCAGCGGTAATGATTCGCGCATACCAGTAGAGCGCCGCATCCGGCGCGCTACCACGTACCGACTTGTGTAAGGCTGAGATGAGATCGTAAAAGCGATCGCCTTTATTATCAAAGCGCGCGCTGCGTTCACCGGCAATTTCGGTCAGCAATTCCGCTTTCAATATGCGCTTGCCGGAATCATCAACTTCGGCCATATCGGCCATCATTTCCAGCGTATTCAGCGCCCGCCGCGCATCACCATTAACCAGTTCAGCAATCGCCCGACGCGTCTCTTGTGGCAGAACAATATCCTGACCACCGTAACCCCGCGCTTTATCAGCCATCGCCTGATCCAGTACTTGTTCAATATCGTCGGTGGTTAACGATTTCAGCAAATAAACGCGTGCCCGCGACAGCAGTGCCGAATTCAGTTCAAACGAGGGGTTTTCGGTGGTAGCGCCAATAAACGTAATTGTACCGTCTTCAATATGCGGTAAAAACGCATCCTGCTGGCTTTTATTAAAGCGATGGACTTCGTCCACAAACAATATTGTGCGTCGGCCAGCGTTACGGTTCTGACGCGCACGCTCAATCGCTTCACGAATTTCTTTCACACCAGAGGTGACAGCCGAAATTCGTTCAACATCGGCATTAGCGTAACGGGCAATGACTTCGGCAAGGGTGGTCTTACCCGTTCCCGGTGGTCCCCATAAAATCATGGAGTGCAGGTGCCCGGCCTCGATGGCACGCGGCAAAGGCTTACCCGTAGCCAGCAGATGCTGCTGGCCGATATACTGCGCTAAATTTTCTGGCCGCATACGCGCGGCCAGTGGCTGAAAAGTATTATCAGAAAAGTCGAGCGACAGATTGCTCACTCACACGCCTCTACTTACGTTGATCGTCAACCGTTACACCTTGCGGCGGGGTAAAGGTGAATTTCGATGGTTCAATCGCGCCATTCTGCTGCGATTTCAGCTGATAACTGCTGCGCTGATCGTCTTGCTCAACGGCGCTAAACTGATGGATCGTCCCGTCGCGCCCAACATTGATCGTAAACTGTTTCAGGTTACCGTTGCTGGTTTTCGGCGTCAGCACAAAATCATCGCCGTTTTGCTTAATGTTGTACTGCTGCCAGTCGCTGGCCTGGTTACGTGCAATCAGCATGAATGGCGTGTTGCCGGTGGCGTCTTTCAGCCAGGTCGCAGTAGCTTGTTCAACAAACGGGTTAAAGAACCACAGCGTTTTACCATCGGAGACCAGGATGCTCTCGTCAGGCTGCGTCATGTGCCAGTTAAACAGATTAGGACGTTTAACCCATAAATCACCCTGACCCTCCTGCACTGCCGCACCGCTACCGTCCGTAACCTTCTGCGTAAAGCTGGCATGGAAGCTACTGACTTTATCCAGGCGGCTTTTCAGGTCGCTGGCAGCGTCAGCCCAGACGCTGCTGACCACAAAGCTCGACAGTAATGCACAGGTGATTGCGATTCTTTTCATCGTTATTCCTCAAAATACGTCACTCCCAACGGGGAGATCCCTCTGCTATCCATTTCAGGCCAAAAATCAGCATGAGGAAAGTAGAAAATACTGAATTACTTAACTTTGCAATCAATCGAAGGGCGGCGGAGCCAACACTTCACGATTACCATTATGCCCTTGCTCACTGACAATTCCCTGCGCTTCCATCTGTTCGATGATGCGTGCCGCTCGGTTGTAGCCGATACGGAATTGTCGTTGAACACCAGAGATGGAAGCTTTGCGTTTTTGGGTAACAAAGTTCACCGCCTGATCGAACAATGGATCTAACTCTTCGCCACCATCAAAGCCTCCAGCACCACCTTCGCTTTCGCTATCAGAGGTAATACCGTCAACATATTGCGGACGCCCGCGCGCTTTCCAGTCCTGAACCACCGCGTGAACTTCTTCATCACGAACAAAGGCGCCGTGTACACGCACAGGAATCGTCGAGTTCGGTGCCGAATAGAGCATGTCGCCCATACCCAACAGCGATTCCGCGCCGCCTTGGTCAAGAATAGTACGTGAGTCAATTTTGCTGGACACGGTAAAGGCAATACGCGTCGGGATGTTCGCTTTAATCAGACCGGTAATGACGTCAACGGATGGTCGCTGGGTTGCCAGCACCAGGTGGATCCCCGCCGCACGCGCTTTTTGCGCCAGACGAGCAATCAGTTCTTCCACCTTTTTGCCAACGGTCATCATCAGGTCGGCGAATTCATCCACCAGCACCACGATATACGGCAGTTTTTCCAGCACCGGATGCTGAACATCCATGCTGTCGCCTGGCTTCCAGTATGGGTCCGGAATCGGACGTCCCATACGGGCTGCTTCAGCGATTTTCTCGTTATAACCGGCAAGGTTACGTACGCCAAGCGCCGACATCAGCTTGTAGCGACGTTCCATTTCATTGACGCTCCAGCGCAGCGCGTTGGCAGCATCTTTCATGTCGGTCACAACTTCAGTCAACAGATGCGGAATGCCTTCATAAACCGACAGCTCCAGCATTTTCGGGTCAATCATGATAAAGCGAACGTCTTCTGGCTGCGCTTTGTACAGCATGCTGAGGATCATGGCGTTCACCCCAACCGACTTACCGGAACCAGTAGTCCCTGCCACCAACAGGTGCGGCATTTTCGCCAGATCGGCAACAACCGGTTCGCCCGCAATATCTTTACCCAATACCACAGTCAACGGAGACGAGTTATCACGGAATTTCGCGTTATCTAACACTTCGCGCAGATAAACGGTTTGCCGTTTTTTGTTCGGTAATTCCAGACCGACATACGGTTTGCCAGGAATAACCTCGACCACGCGAACCGCAGCAGTTGACAACGAACGCGCCAGATCTCGCGACAGGTTGGAAATGCGCGCGGCTTTAACCCCTGGCGCCAGGTTTAGCTCAAAGCGGGTGATAACCGGGCCAGGAGAGTAGTTCACTACATCGGCTTTAATACGGAAGTCCGCCAGACGCGCTTCTACCAGACGCGCCATTTGTTCAAGTGCAAAAGTATCAATCGGCTCAACTTCACTCGGCGGCGGCGTGAGCAGATCTAACGATGGCAGCGGCGTACTCGGACGCTGAACCGGACGACTGTCGCCGTTACGCATCAACAGTGGATGGATCAGGCTATCCTGCGGCGGCGGTGTAACAGGCTGTGCCGGCTGCTGATAATGCTGCTGCGGCGCGACAGGCTGTGCCGGTTGCTGATAATGCTGCGGTGGTGCAACTGACTGTACCGGCTGCTGGTAATGCTGCTGCGGCGCGACAGGCTGTGCCGGTTGCTGGTAATGCTGCTGCGGTGCGACAGGTTCCTGGTACTGCGGCGCAGGCTCCGGCATCACGCCTGGCGTAAACAGCGGCTCATGCGGACCGTCATCCACCAGCGTTTTCATTGGCGAAAATTCAAAGTCATCAAGCGAGAACGGATTCGCCCCGGCAGGCTGTTCGCCGGAATAGCGCTGCTGCTGGGAAGAGGCAAACTGGCGAGCCAGTTCCGCTTCTGCGGCTGAATCATCGTCATCAGCCTGGTGGGTATCGTCCTGATACTCTTCGCCATAACGATGCTGCTGAGACTGGGCAAACTGACGTGCCAGCTCGTCCTGCTGCATTGCATCCATTTCATCGTCACTGTACGCATCTGTATCAAGCTGCTCTTCGCGAGCTTTCTCTTCAGCCATACGCTGTGAGGGCAGTTTTATGCCATATGAAGCCAGCTCACGACGAGTAGGCACACGCACACGATTCGGACGCGGTAACTGCGGGCCAATGCCTTCTTTTACCTGCGGACGCGGCGCACCGCCACCCGCAAGGCTAAAGACAGGTGCTGCGGCTGCGGCACCTGCCCCCAAAGCGGCGCTTTTCACGCCGGCAGCCATCGGCGCAACGGCAGCAACAGACTCAACGGGCGGAATGGAGGCTGCCGTCGGCATAGATGGCATAGACGGCTTAACACGCTCAGGCTCCTGAACGGGTTCTGGAATAGGCTGATACCAGGCGGCCAACTGCTCACGCTCGCGCGCTCGTTTCTCTTCGACTTCTTCAAAATAGTAGAGCGGCGGACGAGACGGTTTCGTCTCCTCAACGACTGGCTCAGGTTCCACCACGGAAGGTTGTTCAACCACAGGTTGCTGGAACGCAGAAGGCTGTTGGAAGTCTGGCTCCTGCTGATAGACAGGTTGCGGCACAGGCTCCGGGTGATAAACAGGTTCCGACTGCCAGTTTTGCTGCGCAGTGAATTCCTGCGGCTGCGGCGCGACGGATTGCGCATATACCGGCTCAGGCGTCTGTGGCGCGTAATATTCCGGCTGTGGATTTTCCTGTGCAACCGGCTGTTGCCATGGCTCATACGGCTGCTGCACCGCAGGCTGAGCATATTCGGCTGGCTGCGGATAACCTTCAGGCGCTGGCGCAATAACCGCCTCACCGGCTTGCGGGCCAGGCGCGGATTGCCAGGCAACGGCTGGCGTCGACTGTTCCATAACGGTGCTGGTAACTGGCGACGTTTGCAACAGCGGGTCGACCGGCGCGCTCCAGGCCTGAGATGCCGTTGTGGCTGCTGCTGCGGCGGCTACTGGCTCTGTCACCGAATGACCGTTCAGCAGTGGATCGAGTTCGTCGTATTCAGGCAATGTTGCCCGATTACCAGAGAACAGCACATCGTTCGGATCGGCGGCCACGCCACGGGCGCTGTATTCGATGTCGTCTTCATCATCCATGCGTTTGCCGGAGAACAGCGCAGCATCAGTATGACGGCCCAGCGGATTGGTAAATTTCTCAGCCAGGCGTTTACGGCGCGCTAACGCACCGCGCAGAATTCGAGCCCGACGCGATTCGTTTGGTTTGCCATCAGCGGCGTCGACAAACTCTTCTTCATCTTCATATTCTTCGTCATCGACCCAGGTATCGTCGCGGCGGGTACGGTTGCTGGCAAATGTCAGGATATTAAGTAACCAGCCGCCCAGTTTTTCAGCAATGCTCACCCATGACCAGCCGGTAAACAGCGTTAATCCCGCAGCCCAGATGCACAAAAGCGTAAGTGTACCGCCACTACTATGCAGTAATGGCTGTAGCGTAGTGCTGAGCAGGCTGCCAATCACCCCGCCAGAGGCGAAATACCAGATGTCATCAGCGTTAATGGCGGCCAGCCCGCAAGAAGTGAGAATCAGCGCCAGAACGCCAATAATGCGCAGTGAAACGGCAAAATAATCGACGTATTCGTCGCTGGCCTGATGTCGCCAGGCAAACCAGCAGCCGCCGACAATAATGACCGGAATGGTGTAGGCCATGACGCCAAAAATAAAGAACAGCGTGTCCGCCAGCCATGCACCGGGAATGCCTCCCAGGTTATGGATAGGTTCATGCCACGCGGTTTGCGACCAACTGGGATCCGAAGGGTTAAAGCTGAGTAAGGCAGCCATCAACCAGACGGCAAAAAGGGCAATAAGGATCAGTAGCGCTTCCAGAAGTCGGCGCCCGCTGCTTAACTTCGTCAATGTGACGTCTTTGTCTTCAGTGTATTCCTGGCTCAAAAACGGCTCTCCAGGTTTCAGGCTTTTCCTGCCCGATGCTAAAACGGACAACAGCACCGGGTTGCCCCGGCACTGTTGCTGTATGGATTAACAGGAGTGTAATCAAACTGCGTCGATTTTGCACCTGTTCCGTGTTAGCGCGTCTTAATTACCAGACGATTGCTCTGTTTGACTTCTTCCATTACTACATAAGTACGTGTGTCATTTACGCCAGGCAGACGCAGCAGGGTTTCCCCCAGCAGCTTACGGTATGCTGACATATCCGGTACGCGTGTTTTCAGCAAATAGTCGAAATCACCGGAAACCAAATGACACTCTTGAATTTCTTCAAGTTTTTGTACTGCAGAGTTAAATTGTTCAAACACATCCGGGGCGCCACGATTCAGAGTTATCTCAACAAAAACCAGAAGTGATGCATCCAGATAATGTGGGTTTAACAGCGCTGTATAGCCCTGAATGAAACCCTGTCTTTCCAACCGACGCACACGCTCAAGGCAGGGCGTTGGTGAAAGTCCCACACGTTTAGAAAGCTCGACGTTAGAAATACGCCCATCCTTTTGCAGCTCATTAAGAATGTTACGATCGATACGGTCGAGATCTTTGCCAGGGCGCTTCTTACTATCTACCATTATTATTGTCTCTCTGTATTCCTTCCCTACTCCTGCCTGACTCTACTAACATCACTGTTCAGAGTCGCTCCCCATCAAAATAAACCGCAACCCAGAGGGATTTACGGCTCGCAATGTCTGGGTTTATGGTGAGAAGACCGTTGCCTGTCGGCGGCTATCGACATCACGAATGGCATCTGTCCACACCATGCGTAGATTTCGCTAACACGGTAAACATGGTATCTACATGCATGATTATGCAGCACATACATGACACAGTTTTTTTCTTCCTTGAATGTTTTCGCAAAACAGCAGGGGATTGTCAAAGCAAAACATCGATTTTTAGTACAACATGCCAGTTATTCAGTCGCGGTGATGGAAATTCGTCATTTTATCACCTTATAACTGACCGATTTTAAGTAGAAATCGTTATAGTGTTACGACTAAATCTGCCGTTCATCGGTTTCCGCTATTACACATATTGTTAACAAAATCGCCATACTCTTTTTTTACGCCTGTAAATTCCCTACAATCCTGCTCATTGCCTGCCAACAACTATGGGGATCTCATGGGCGCAACCAAACACAGTAAACTTCTTATTCTGGGCTCAGGCCCTGCGGGATATACCGCTGCGGTCTACGCTGCACGCGCTAACCTGCAACCGGTACTGATTACCGGTATGGAAAAAGGTGGTCAGCTGACCACAACAACAGAAGTGGAAAACTGGCCTGGCGATCCGCACGATCTTACTGGCCCGCTGCTGATGGAACGTATGCACGAACATGCATCCAAATTTGAGACAGAAATCATTTTTGATCACATCAGCAAAGTTGATTTGCAAAACCGCCCTTTCCGTCTGACCGGCGACAGCGGTGAATACACCTGCGACGCATTGATCATCGCCACCGGCGCGTCAGCACGTTACCTGGGCTTACCTTCAGAGGAAGCATTTAAAGGCCGCGGCGTTTCCGCTTGTGCCACCTGCGACGGTTTCTTCTACCGTAACCAAAAAGTTGCGGTGATCGGCGGCGGTAATACCGCTGTTGAAGAAGCGTTGTATCTGGCGAATATCGCGTCTGAAGTACATTTGATTCACCGTCGCGACAGCTTCCGTGCTGAGAAAATTCTTATCAAGCGTTTGATGGATAAAGTGGAAAACGGCAACATCGTGCTGCATACGCACCGTACGCTGGAAGAAGTGACTGGCGATCAAATGGGCGTAACCGGATTGCGCCTGCGCGATACGCAAAATGCTGACAACGTCGAATCACTAGACGTTGCGGGATTGTTTGTCGCCATCGGTCACAGCCCGAATACCGCCATTTTCGACGGTCAGCTCGAACTGGAAAACGGCTACATTAAAGTTCAGTCCGGTATTCACGGCAATGCGACGCAAACCAGCATTCCAGGCGTCTTCGCAGCCGGTGACGTGATGGACCATATTTATCGCCAGGCGATCACTTCTGCGGGCACGGGTTGTATGGCTGCGCTTGACGCAGAACGTTATCTCGACGGTCTGGCAGACGCTTGCAAATAAGTTTTACAAATCAGTAACAAAAGTAAAAAAGGCGACTATAAGTCGCCTTTATTTTTGCCTCGTTGTAACATTGTCCTGCCCAAAAATTCCAATAACTCACCTGCTAAGCGTGCAATGAATAAAACCCGTCAAAAAGAGCTGACCCGCTGGTTAAAACAGCAAAGTGTAATTTCCCAACGGTGGCTGAATATTTCACGCCTGCTGGGATTCGTGAGCGGCCTGTTAATTGTCGCTCAGGCCTGGCTCATGGCCCGAATTCTGGACCATATGATCATGGGCAACATCCCCCGAGAGGCGCTGCTGCTCCCTTTCATCGTGCTGATTTTGGTTTTCATCCTGCGCGCATGGGTTGTCTGGTTACGCGAACGCGTCGGGTTTCACGCCGGGCAACATATTCGCTTTGAGATTCGTCGCCAGGTTCTGGATCGCCTGCAACAGGCGGGTCCGGCCTGGATACAGGGTAAACCAGCCGGGAGCTGGGCTACGCTGATCCTCGAGCAGATTGACGATATGCATGATTACTATGCGCGTTATTTGCCGCAAATGGCGCTGGCCGTATGCGTTCCCCTGTTGATTGTGGCGGCCGTATTTCCGTCAAACTGGGTAGCCGCGCTTATTCTGCTCGGAACCGCCCCGCTGATCCCGTTGTTTATGGCGATGGTCGGTATGGGCGCAGCCGACGCTAACCGCCGCAACTTTCAGGCGCTTGCCCGCCTCAGCGGTCATTTCCTCGATCGCCTTCGGGGTATGGAAACGCTGAGAATATTTGGTCGCGGTGAAGCCGAAACAGAAAGTATTCGCGCAGCATCACAGGATTTCCGCCAGCGCACCATGGAAGTCCTGCGCCTGGCATTCCTGTCATCTGGCGTCCTTGAGTTCTTTACGTCGCTGTCTATTGCGCTGGTTGCGGTTTACTTCGGTTTTTCCTACCTCGGCGAGCTCGACTTCGGTCACTACGGCATGGGCGTCACGCTGGCGTCTGGTTTCCTGGCGCTCATTCTGGCACCGGAGTTTTTCCAACCCCTGCGCGATCTTGGGACGTTTTATCACGCCAAAGCACAAGCCGTTGGAGCTGCAGACAGTCTGAAAACCTTTATGGAAACCCCGCTGGCGCACCCTGAGCGTGGTGAGATTGAGCTGGCGACGAAAGATGCCGTTTCAATTGAGGCGCAAGATCTGGTCATCACCTCGCCGGAAGGCAAAGTGCTTGCGGGGCCGCTCAACTTTACCCTGGCAGCAGGTCAACGTACGGTGGTGGTGGGGCGTAGCGGCTCCGGAAAAAGTTCGCTGCTGAATGTTCTGTCCGGCTTTCTTTCTTATCAGGGGTCGCTGCGGATTAACGGTTTTGAACTACGCGACCTGTCGCCTGATTCCTGGCGCAAACAGCTGTCCTGGGTTGGGCAAAACCCGCAGCTCCCTGCCGCCACATTACGCGATAACGTACTGCTGGCACGGCCCGATGCCAGTGAAGAACAGCTTCAGGCCGCACTCGACAGTGCCTGGGTGAGCGAGTTTTTACCGCTGTTGCCGCAGGGCGTAGATACGCCAGTCGGCGATCAGGCGGCCCGACTTTCTGTTGGTCAAGCGCAGCGCGTGGCCGTGGCGCGCGCCTTACTTAATCCGTGTCAGTTGCTTCTGCTGGACGAACCCGCAGCCAGCCTTGATGCCCACAGTGAACAACGCGTGATGCAGGCATTGAACGCAGCATCGCGCCGCCAGACCACGCTGATGGTGACACACCAGCTTGAAGATCTTGCCGACTGGGACGCTATCTGGGTCATGCAGGATAGTCAGATTGTTGAACAAGGTAGCTGGGATGAACTTAGCGCTGCCAACGGTGCTTTTGCAACACTACTGGCTCATCGTCAGGAGGATATCTAAATGCGCGCTTTGCTACCCTATCTGACGCTGTACAAACGTCACAAATGGATGTTAACGCTGGGCATCGTTCTGGCGATCGTTACGCTGCTTGCAAGTATTGGCTTGCTGACGCTCTCAGGTTGGTTCCTGTCTGCTTCCGCGGTGGTGGGCGTCACCGGAATTTACAGTTTTAACTACATGCTCCCCGCCGCAGGCGTCCGTGGTGCGGCAATCACCCGAACCGCAGGCCGTTATTTCGAGCGTCTGGTCAGCCACGACGCCACGTTCCGTGTGCTGCAACATTTGCGTATTTATACCTTCAGCAAGCTGCTACCGCTCTCCCCTGCTGGCCTGTCCCGCTATGGACAAGGTGAATTACTTAACCGCGTCGTGGCTGATGTCGACACGCTTGATCACCTTTATTTACGCGTTCTGTCTCCGCTGGTGGGAGCATTTGTCGTCATCATGGTGGTCACGCTGGGACTGAGCGTTCTCGATTTCACGCTGGCGGTCACCCTCGGCGGGATTATGCTGCTGACCTTATTCATTCTGCCCCCACTCTTTTATCAGGCAGGCAAGAGTACCGGGCAAAGCCTGACGCATCTGCGCGGGCAATATCGTCAGCAGTTAACTTCCTGGCTGCAGGGCCAGGCTGAATTGACCATCTTCGGCGCCAGCGAACGCTACCGCGCTCAAATGGAAGCCACCGAATTGCAGTGGCATGAAGCGCAGCGACGTCAGTCCGAATTAACGGCACTGTCGCAGGCTATCATGCTGTTAATCGGCGCGCTGGCGGTGATTATGATGTTATGGATGGCCTCAGGCGGCGTGGGCGGCAACACTCAGCCAGGCGCGCTAATTGCGCTGTTCGTCTTCTGTGCGCTGGCTGCGTTTGAGGCATTAGCGCCTGTCACCGGCGCGTTTCAGCATCTCGGCCAGGTTATCGCCTCTGCATTACGCATCACCGAACTGATCGAACAGCAGCCAGAAGTCACCTTCCCGGATACCCAATCTCCGGTTTCTGAGCAGCTCACCCTTACCCTGCGTGAGGTTTCATTCAGCTATCCGGGGCAGACGCAAAAAGCACTCGACACCCTTTCCTTGCTGGCAAAACCCGGTGAGCACATCGCTATTTTGGGTCGCACCGGCTGCGGAAAATCAACATTGCTGCAATTGCTGACCCGCGCATGGGATCCGCAGAGTGGCGAAATCCTGATTAACGATCGACCGCTTTCAGCCCTGAATGAAGCCACGCTGCGTCAAATCATCAGCGTCGTGCCACAGCGCGTACATCTGTTCAGCGCTACGCTTCGCGATAACCTGCTGCTGGCAGCACCGCACGCCAGCGATGAAGCATTATCCGCGATCCTGTGCCACGTCGGGCTGGACAAACTGCTTGATGGCGATGGACTCAATGCCTGGTTGGGTGAAGGTGGTCGTCAGCTTTCTGGCGGCGAACTCCGTCGTCTGGCTATCGCCCGCGCCTTGTTGCACGATGCTCCGCTGATGCTGCTGGACGAGCCTACCGAAGGGCTTGATGCCACAACGGAAAGCCAAATGCTTGAATTAATTGGCGATGTGATGCAGGACAAAACCGTCCTGATGGTCACACATCGTCTGCGCGGATTGTCGCGTTTTGATCAAATAATAGTGATGGACAACGGACAAATTATTGAGCAAGGTAATCACGCAGATCTGTTAGCCAGGCAGGGGCGTTATTACCAGTTTAAGCAACGTCTGTAAGCTATTATTGAACGATCAAACTCGCGTAGTGGAGTTTCGCTGTCATGCGCCTGGTGCAACTGTCCCGCCATTCTATAGCCTTCCCATCACCGGAAGGCGCTCTACGCGAGCCTAACGGTCTACTGGCGCTGGGTGGCGATCTTAGCCCTGCCCGCCTGTTGATGGCCTACCAGCGCGGTATTTTCCCGTGGTTTTCTCCCGGCGACCCTATTCTGTGGTGGTCACCCGATCCGCGCGCCATTCTTTGGCCTGAGAACTTTCACCTCAGTCGCAGCATGAAACGCTTTCATAAAAATTCGCCTTATCGTGTGACGCTCAACTACGCGTTCGGTCAGGTGATTGAAGGCTGTGCGAACGATCGGGAAGAAGGTACCTGGATCACACACGATGTCGTGGACGCTTACCATCGTCTGCACGAACTGGGACATGCGCATTCAATTGAAGTATGGCGACAAAATGAATTAGTCGGCGGCATGTACGGCGTGGCGCAAGGTACGCTGTTTTGTGGCGAATCAATGTTCAGTCGTCAGGAAAATGCGTCCAAGACTGCACTACTTGTTTTTTGCACGGAATTTATCCGTCAGGGCGGAAAATTAATCGACTGCCAGGTATTAAATAGCCACACAGCATCCCTGGGCGCCATCGAAACCCCGCGGCGGGAGTACCTTGAGCAGCTGAGCATACTGCGTCAGCAGCGGCTACCGAGCCATTTCTGGATACCAAGGACGTTATTTTCGCCTCAGGGGTGAATGTTTTCGGCACATTTTTTGTCGGGGTGTTATAATTGTGCCGCAGAGTTGGTTTAGCCCATTACCCCGCCGCCGTTAAGGAACAGTTCGCGCCAGGCAACGCCTATCGTTTATCTCCTCGTTCCCTTACACGTTACGCTTTAAGTGCGGCTTTGCCGTGTGCGGTTAGAGTAATGCGCCAAACCCGATTTGCTGTGTTTTAAACGCACAAATCTTTACTTATTAAAAGAACTTCGGCATTATCTTGCCGGTTCAAATTACGGTAGTGATACCCCAGAGGATTAGATGGCCAAAGAAGACAATATTGAAATGCAGGGTACCGTTCTCGATACGTTACCTAATACCATGTTCCGCGTAGAGTTAGAAAACGGTCACGTGGTTACTGCACACATCTCCGGTAAAATGCGTAAAAACTATATCCGCATCCTGACGGGCGACAAAGTGACTGTTGAGCTGACCCCGTACGACCTGAGCAAAGGCCGCATTGTCTTCCGTAGTCGCTGATTGTTTTTAACGCCCGAATGGCGTCCAGATAATAAAAGGTCGGTTTAACCGGCCTTTTTTATAGGCTGAGGACAGGTATTTAATCCTCAAACATCCGCGCATATTCTTCTGTTAAGAAGTCCACCAATGAGCGTACTGAGGGCAGTAATCCCCGACGAGACGGAAAGACTGCGTGAATAATCTCCCGCTTAGGCTCCCAACCATCGAGCAATGCCACCAGTTCACCCGCCGCTAATTGTTCTTTCACCATCAGTTGCGGCAGTTGTACAACCCCCACACCGGCAACCGCAGCTTCACGTAACGCCAGCATATCAGTGGTGATCATACGCGGCGTGAAATGCACCTCCGCCCGTGCGCCCTGTGGGCCAAATAACTCCCAGCGATGCACATGTTTACCCGATGCCAGACTCAGCCCCGGCCAACGGGTCAATTCCGCCGGAGAGTTGACCGCGCCCATTTGTTCAATTAATCGCGGGCTGGCATATAACCGGTGTCCCCTGTCTGCAAGTACCCGCATCACCAGGTCGCTATCCTCAAATGGACGAGGTCTGACGCGAATCGCCACATCCAGGCCTTCGCCTACCACATCAACGCGGCGGTTCGTCGCCTCAAGCTGCACGGAAACATCGGGATAACGGGCCATAAATCGGGCGAGCATTGGCCCAATATGCACATGCAACAAGGTGACCGGACAAGTCAGTTTTACAACGCCGCGCGGCTCAACCTGTAAAGCCGCAATAGCATCCTGCGCCGCCTGCGCTTCCACCAGCATCGCCTTACAGTGTTCGTAAAATGTTTGTCCGACTTCAGTCACGTTAAACTGCCGGGTGGTTCGCTGAATAAGTCGAACCCCCAACCTCTCTTCAAGTTGCGCAATACGTCGGCTCAGTTTTGATTTCGGTTCATCAAGCGCACGTCCCGCCGCTGCGAATCCACCTTCCTCTACAACATGTACAAACCAGGCAAAATCATTGAGATCCGGCTTTGTCATTTTATTGTCCTATTTATGAGACAGTGAAGACCATTTTAGCGACTACTCAATTCGCTGTCATGAATATAAGCTTATTCACATCAAGACAACGCCACTGAGGAGACACAAATGAAACAAGTAACAGGCGTCTACACCGCACCTCGCCCACACTGGGTTGGCGATGGATTTCCGGTTCGCTCAATGTTCTCTTACCAGTCTCATGCAGAGCAGTTAAGTCCATTCCTGCTGCTGGATTACGCCGGTCCGCATACGTTCACACCGGGTAACGAAAAGCGCGGCGTCGGCGAACACCCTCACCGTGGTTTTGAAACGGTGACCATCGTTTACAGCGGCGAAGTTGAACACCGTGATTCAACCGGTCGCGGCGGCATTATCGGTCCCGGCGACGTGCAGTGGATGACCGCAGGTGCAGGAATATTACACGAAGAGTTCCATTCACCGGAATTTACCCGTCGGGGCGGCGAACTGGAAATGGTACAGCTGTGGGTTAACCTGCCGGCAAAAGACAAAATGGCCGCGCCGGGTTATCAGAGCATCACCAGCGATGTTATTCCCACGGTTGCTCTGCCTGATGAAACAGGAAGCGTTCGCGTTATTGCGGGTAGCTACGAGGAAACCAAAGGGCCTGCACATACCTTTTCGCCGCTGAACGTCTGGGATATGCGACTACAACGTAATCATCAGCTCACTTTGTCTCAGCCGGAAGGATGGAGCACCGCACTGGTGGTACTGAAAGGCAATATCACTGTAAACGGGACCACGCCAGCCAGCGAAGCGCAACTGGTAGTGCTAAGCCAGCAGGGGAAAACGCTGCACATTGAAGCCACCAGCGATGCCATCGTGCTGCTGCTGTCTGGCGAACCGTTGAACGAGCCGATTGTAGGTTACGGCCCGTTTGTTATGAACACGAAACAAGAAATCGCTGAAGCTGTACGCGATTTTAACTCCGGCCGTTTTGGCCAAATCTGAATCGAAGGAGAAGAATATGTCCAGTCCTGCAAACTTTAATGGCTCACGTCCGGTTATCGATGTGAATGATTCCGTCATGTTGCTTATCGATCATCAGAGTGGGCTTTTCCAGACCGTCGGCGATATGCCAATGCCTGAACTGCGTGCACGTGCCGCTGCGCTGGCTAAAATGGCGACCCTGGCGAAAATGCCGGTGATTACCACGGCATCCGTACCGCAGGGACCTAACGGCCCGTTGATCCCGGAGATCCACGCCAATGCGCCGCATGCCCAATACGTAGCGCGTAAAGGTGAAATCAACGCCTGGGATAACGAAGACTTCGTGAACGCGGTAAAAGCAACGGGTCGTAAGACATTGATTATCGCCGGTACGATCACCAGTGTCTGCATGGCTTTCCCGGCCATCAGCGCAGTGGCTGAAGGTTACAAGGTCTTCGCGGTGATTGACGCGTCCGGTACCTACAGCAAGATGGCGCAGGAAATCACCCTGGCTCGCGTGGTTCAGGCTGGTGTCGTGCCGATGGATACCGCTGCAGTCGCTTCTGAAATACAGGGGACATGGAACCGTGAAGACGCCGCTGAGTGGGCGGAAGTGTATACCAAAGTCTTCCCGGCTTATCAGTTGCTGATCGAAAGCTACAGCAAAGCCCAGGAAGTTGTGACCAACGGCGAAAAACTGGACTCTCAGCGTTAATTATATCCTCCGCGCCGGTTCGGGCGGAGGAATATGTACACTGTGTAACCAAACGAGAGTTAACACGTAAATTCTGCTTGACCGTTTTAGCGCAACTCCCTATAGTAGCGCCCCGTTGCCCCCCAAGCGGTCAGGCAGCAATACAATATGGTGAGGTGTCCGAGTGGCTGA
>NZ_SZXM01000067.1:0-93840 GCF_005281355.1 Citrobacter sp. wls615
GTGTTACCCATGTTTCCGGTTCATACCCTTCGCTTACCGGGCCTACCGCTCATAAACGCATATATTCACTGCATAATAACCATTTCACCGGCTCGTCTTCTTCTATCGTCGGGAAACGACCGCCCGGTTCAAGGAAGTGATTGTCATGCTGGTCGTCATTGACCATCGAGATTTCCCAGCCCAGCACAAAAGCTTTCTCAGCCCAGAAACGATGATACAACCGCGGCGGCAGACACACGCCCTGCCCCGGTTTTAGCACCAACGTATCACCGGATGTAACGGTACGCCGCTGGCCATCGACGCTAATCTCAACAATGCGCCGGGTATCATATTCGTCATCGGGCGTGGACCATGCCAGCTGCATACACAAATCGCCGCCGCCGCGGTTAACGATATCTTCCATCTTATGGCGATGAAAATGCCACGGTGTTTGTTGATCCTGCTGAATTTGCAGCATCTTTTCGGCATACGGTTTGGGGTAACCCGCTGAACCCATCAAACCATTGCGCAACGTCAGTAATGTCAGCCCCGTTTGCGCAAAATCTCCGCGTCCAAAGTCAGTAATGTCCCAACCCAGCTGGAGATCGCGCACTTCACGCCACAAAGTGGCGTCCTGTTGCCGCCAGGCGTCGACCGTAAAATACGCAAAATCTGGCAGACAGACCCGAAAAGTCTCGGCGATGGCATGTGCTTTATCGATGACATAATTAATGTGTGAACGCTTCATTGCACTTTTCCTTGTTGCGAAAGAGGCGGGTCTCCCCGCCTGCATGCCGTTAGTAAAGTGACGCTTTGCCAGTTGAGCCAAACAGTTTCATTTTGTGGCGAATCACGTCCCGCGCAGCGCTGATGGCTTCCGGGTAGATGACGTTCGGGTCCCACCAGGTCTCTTTTGCCAGGATTTCTCGGACTTTCTGGAAGTAGGCGTATTTCATATCGCTGGAAATGTTGATTTTGCCCACGCCGAGCGTGACGGATTCAGCGATTTCCGCATCCGGGTTCGCTGAACCGCCATGCAGCACCAGTGGAATGTCCACCCGCCCGGCGATATCGCGCAGGATGTTCATTTGCAGCTCTGGCTGCATCCCTTTCGGGTAGATCCCGTGCGCGGTACCAATCGCCACTGCCAGCGTATCGGCCCCGGTACGGGCGATAAAATCCTGCGCCTGGGCGGGATCGGTGTAAGTAACCTTCGACACACCGCCTTCCACGGACGTTCCGGTCTGGCCAATCGTTCCCAGCTCGCCTTCAACCGAAACGCCCACCGCATGCGCCAGCTTGACCACTTCACGGGTTAACGCCACGTTTTCTTCATACGGCAGCAGCGAGCCATCAATCATCACCGAGGTAAAACCACACTGAATCGCCCGCAGGACATGCTCTACCGAAGCGCCGTGATCCAGATGCAAAGTAAAGGGGACCGGGCTACGCAGGGTGATATCTCGCACATAGCTAAAGAACGCATCGCCGAGGAAATCATGTTCGCTGGGGTGAATGGAGATAATCGCCGGGGTGTTGGTCGCTTCCGCTTCTTCTACCACTGCACGTACAAAGCAGCTATCCGCCACGTTGAATGCGCCGACGGCAAAACCGTGCTGACGGGTCGGTTGCAGTAATTCTTTCATCGAAACTAACATGTTAATTCTCCAGTTTCAGGGTGTAGAAAGCCCTGCCAGTGCGTCATCGCAGAGGCATAAAAGGCGTTACAGAAAATGAATCAGGCTTTGCCGATAGCGCCGCTGGCCTGTAGATACGGAATAATGGCTTCCTCGCAGGCCTGCTCCATCAGAGCCAGGGCATCAACAAGTTCGCAGGATGTGTCGCGACATAGGGTATGCAATAGCGCGGCCTTTCCGGCTTCGAAAACCGCCGCGCCAACGTTAATCTTGGCAACGCCGAACGTCGGGCAGCGCTGTAGCTGGTCAAACGGCGTCCCGCTACCGCCATGCAGCGCCAGCGGCACCGTTGATAAACGGGCGATTTCCTCCAGCCGTTGGAAATCAATGGCTGGCGTTACGCCCGGCGCGTACATACCGTGCGCCGTACCGACCGACACCGCCAGTAAATCAATCCCGGTCTGTTGGATAAATGGCTCCACGTCAGCGGCCTGAGTCATCAAATCAGCGTTAGCGGCATGGTCATAACGCGGGGCGTCAGCCAGGTGGCCCAACTCGCCTTCCACGCACAGAGAAACGCTGGCTGCGAGCTCGACCACCGCCCGGGTCTGGCGAATGTTTTCTTCCAGGGCAAAGGCGGAGGCGTCGATCATTAACCCACTGAATCCGGCGCGAAAAGCCTGGCGGATGCGTACAGGATCCTTTCCATGATCTAACGCCAGCGCGATCGGTACCGAAGCTTCCTCTGCCAGCGTTTTAACCACCGCCGCCGCTATCGGTGCCGGAAAATGGTCCAGGTGCCCCTGATACAGATTCAGAATGATGGGCGCACGGTGTTTCTCTGCTACCCGCACCGCCGCACGGGCGCTTTCCAGGTTCATACAGTTGATAGCCAGCAGCGCATACTGCCCGCGCCAGGCTTTCGTCACCATGCTTTTCATATCGGCAAACATACGGCCTCCGGTTATTCCAGGGTGAAGGTGATCTCTTCGTCTTTCAGCTTTTGATCGCTGAGCTCATCAAACTCTTCGTCACGCTCGGTTACCGGTTTCTTCCACAGCGAGAGCATAACGCCGCAAATCACCGTCCCGATCCCCAGCGCCAGGCAAAACAGCAGTGGATGCGTAAAGAGTGGAACCACAAACATGCCGCCGTGCGGTACCGGGCTTTCGACACCCCATACCATAATCAGGCCACCCGCTATCGCCGAGGCCACCACACAGGAGCCCACTACGCGCAGCAGATCACGCGCAGCAATCGGAATAACGCCTTCGGTTATCATGCAGATCCCCATCGGGAATGCCGCTTTCAGCGCCTCACGTTCCGCACGGGTATACTTGTGGCGCGTGAGCAGGAAGGAGAGCGTAATACCGAACGGAGGGATTATCGAACCGACAAACTTCACCGCTTCGGGGCCATACACGCCGCTGACCAACATGCCGTCAGCGAACAGCGACATGGTTTTATTCACCGGCCCCCCGAAGTCGAACGTCGCCATTGCGCCGAGAATGGCGCCCATCAGGAAGCGTGACCCGCCTTGCATGGACTCCAGCAGATGAATTAGCGCGTCCTGCAGCCAGGCTATCGGCTTGCCAATCAGCGTCATCATCAGCAACCCGCCGATGACGGTGCTCAATACGGGCAGCACCATGATGGGCATCAGACCCTGCATCGACTGCGGTAAACGGATATAGCGTTTAAGCAGCAGGACGGTATAGCCAACCAGAAAGCCGCCCAGCATCCCACCAATAAAACCGGTATGAATTTCGCCGCAGACAAAGCCGACAATCAGACCCGGCGCGAATCCGGGGCGATCGGCAATGGAGTACGCAATCGCCGCGCTTATCAGCGGCACGATTAACCCCATCCCCCAGCCGCCAATCTGGTTGAGCATCCAGGGTATAGTTCCTGTTTTTTCGCCTACGTTAGTGCCACCAAGTATTTGCCCGAGAGCAATACAGATCCCGGCGGCTACAATTAACGGGATCATCCACGAAATCCCCGTTAATAAATGTTTTTTTATTTCCTGAGATAGCGGAATTTTATTTTCACTCATGTGAAATCCCTCCAGAATGAGGATCGCTACTGGTTAGTATTAACTAATGATTTTTCGACCTTTTCAAGAAACTGAATGGGCGATTTTATGACGATTTCGGTTTTTACTCGCACAATACGTTTATTTGAGAATCGTTCCTCCCCTTTTATTTTGACATCGACAGCAAGAATCACGACATCCGCGGCAGAAATATCATCTGCCAGCAGTTCGTTTTCCGTTCCGATGGTGCCCTGGGTTTCAACTTTTATATTATGCCCAAGCGCTTTAGCGCCTTTAATTAATTTTTCGCGGGCAATATAGGTGTGCGCAATACCAGCCGTACAGGCGGCAACACAAACAATATTCATAACATGCTCCACATTTTATTTAGCAGACATTGGATTCAGCATATTGACTAAACAGCTCAATAATTTTTTGTGGACTACTTTCAACTAAGAGTTGTTCAATAATGTCATCATCCGCTAGCGCACCGGCAACCTGCGAGAGCAGACGAATATGGGTCGTGTTTTGATCTTCAAGACGTACGGCAAACAGAATGATGCAGCGCACATTGCTGCCGTCCAGGGTTTCCCAGGGAATATCCTGGCGGGTACGACCAATTGCCAGGGTGGTATTAACTACCGCCGAGGATTTCCCGTGGGGGATCGCAATATGATTTTCGAATCCGGTCGAGCCTTCGGACTCGCGCTGCCAGACATCCTGGATAAATGTTTCCCGACAGCTAATTGCCCCATCCTTTTGCAGAATATCAGTAAGTTCCTCAATAGCCTCCGTTTTGTTCGTAGCCTTCATATCCAAAATAACGCGATTTGTATTGAGAATTTTCGTGATGTCCATCAATCATACCTCATGGAGTTCAGACATTAATTTTCAACGACCAGCGACGTCGCCCGATGTAATTTTTCCGTAATAACCGTTTCCGTTACCCGCTTAATATCCGCATCATTGAAAAAGGCGGTGACATACACGACCGGCATAGCAATGGCGGGTAAATTAATGGTCGATACCACCAGCTCAATATCGTCCGTCAGTACGGAGGGCAAACTGCCAGCTGACACCACGCCGACAATCGTCCAGTCCGGAAAGGCGCGCAGAATGCGGCTTTTAAGTAAATGCGAGGTGCCAATCCCGGTTGAGCAGACTAACAACACCCGCTTACGCGCTATCTGGCGCTCCATTGCGGCCTGAAAATGGACGGTTAAGTATCCCACTTCATCTTCCGAAACGGCCCGCTCTCCCCAACCGCTAAATACCCTATTCACTGCACATTGGGTCAGACGCCAGACGTCCTGCAACTCGCCTTTAATATCCTCCAGCAGCGGATTACGAATGCGGATCTGGTAGTTCAGGCGGTTAATCAGCGGCTTAATATGGATCAGCAATCCGTCATACAGCGCAGTATCCTGGCTGAGATCGCTGTCGACCATCTCGGCGAAGATGGCAATCAGTCGATGAGTAATTAAGCGCGCTTCGTCGCTGGAGTGCATATGACCAATTACGCTCACATCATTATGTTCTTCAATCACCACGCCGGACGAGATAATGTATTGATAGATAAACCAGACTTCGTCTTCCGGCAGCGGGTGAGCGATGCGTTTTTCGATATGCTGAATCATACGACTGGCAATTGAAAAAATATTCTCGTCGCATGAGGTGATATTTTCATCTTTTCTCGGCAGCGCATTTCCACGCGTGATGCGGTACATCATGATCAAAATATGGGTGAAGATATTGACGTAATAAGGCTCCCCCAATGACCAACACAGGTCGTTCTCCATTTCCTGCAGCAGCGTCTGGACAAATAAAACGTCTTCCTCGCCGAAGTAATGCACCAACGCTTTATAGCTGCCGGGATCAAGACGCGAATACACCATGCTGCCGGGTTCATTATGGTTAATCACACCGTTAATCAGCGATGCCATCGCCTGGCGCACGCCGCTCTCGCTGCCTTCAATGTGCGTGCCGCTTTGGCTACGGATCAGCGATAACCCCAATGGCGCTATCCAGGATTCAATCACTTTCAGATCGTTAACAATCGATGCGCTACTGATGAAGTAACGTTCAGACAATTTACTGATCGACGTTTCATGCGGTGTTTCGCTTAACAATTGCGATGCTATTTTGACGCGCCGCGAATTATTCATCATGCCGTCAGTATCATCACCCTCGCTCCCTAATAACTGATCCAGATACAACAGATCAGTAATATTATCGGCGCTTAATATTACGCCTGCGCCAGTACGCTTATCGATGGCTATTTTCCATTCCGCTAACCATGGTTCCAGCAATCGCAGATCGCGCTGGACTGTTTTCTCTGAAACAGCTAAATATTCGGCAATTTTCAGTAGCGTGACATATTCCTTCCGGGACAGGAGGAATTTTAATAATCTGTTTTGTCGCGAGGTAATCATTTGCATTATTTACCCTTATCACACACCAGATTAAATATCTAAAGAAGCATTGATGCTCCACGTGTAATCCGTGATGATAAATATAAGAGGACTACGATGCGCCAACAATACTAAATCGTGTCCTGTATTCCGGACAGAAATAAGACAAAACGGGGAAATAGTGAGATATTTACGGCGCAGATCACATTTTTTACGGGAATTAGAGTGATAGCGCTCGCAAATATGGGTAGGCAAATTTTTAAGTCAGAATATTTTTGATTTTCAGATCTGGAACGCTGCTCGCATCGTGGGCCGGATAAAATGCATCCGGCACCACGTCGGCTACATTTACAGGGTAATCGTCAGCCCGTCACCTTCAGGGGTCACCACTACGCCCCACTCGTTGCTGGCATGTGAACCGCCCTTCACGCTGCTAACTTGCGGGATATTACGCAGGCACAACGTCCAGTTATGCGCTTCACCGCGACCTTGTACGGTAATGCTGTTACCCGTGCGTATCGCTTTCAGCGTGAAGATAACCGAGCCGTCCATCGATGGTACTTCACAGACCGCTTCCCTACCTTCTTGCAGATGGAACAACTGGAATGCGGTCTCTTCATGCCACGCGTAGTCCGGCTTCTGGTTATTACTGCCCAGCGCCAATAAGGTATTGTCGCGCACGTACACCGGCAGGCTCAGGAAATCGTGCTGCTGTTTATGCCAACGGCTGCCCTGAATTTCGTCGTTGTGCCACAGATGCGTCCAACGCCCTTCCGGCAGGTAGAACTGCACATCACCGACTTCGGAAAACACTGGCGCCACCATTACCGAGTCACCCAGCATATACTGGCGGTCGAGATAGTCGCATGCAGGATCGTCCGGGAACTCCAGCATCATGGCGCGCAGCATCGGCGTGCCGTGTTCGTTCGCCAGCGCGGCCTGACGATACAAATACGGCATCAGGCGGCACTTCATTTCGGTGAAATAACGCACCACATCGCAGGACTCTTCATCGTACGCCCATGGCACGCGGTAGGATTTGCTGCCGTGCAGGCGGCTATGGCTGGAGAGCAGCCCGAATGCACACCAGCGCTTGTAGACGTCCGCCGGAGCGGTGTTTTCGAAGCCGCCGATGTCGTGACTCCAGAAGCCAAAGCCGGAGAGACCAATGGACAGGCCGCCGCGCAGGCTTTCGGCCATCGATTCATAGTTGGCGTAGCAGTCGCCACCCCAGTGCACCGGGAACTGTTGCGCACCCACGGAGGCGGAACGGGCGAACAGCACCGCCTCTTCTTCACCGACGGTCTCTTTCAGCACGTTCCACACCAGCTCATTGTAAATATAGGCGTAGTGGTTGTGCATTTTCTGCGGGTCTGAGCCATCAAACCACTGCACATCCGTTGGAATGCGTTCGCCGAAATCAGTTTTGAAGCAGTCCACGCCCATCTCCACCAGACCTTTCAGCTTGTTGGCATACCATTCGCAGGCTTGCGGGTTGGTGAAGTCATAAATTGCCAGCCCCGGCTGCCATTTATCCCACTGCCACAGGGAACCGTCCGGGCGCTTGAGCAGATAACCTTTCTCTTTCAGCTCGTTGAAAACAGGTGATTTCTGACCGATGTACGGATTGATCCATACGCAGACTTTCAGCCCTTTCGCTTTCAGGCGCTGAATCATGCCTTTCGGGTCCGGGAAGGTCACCGGGTCCCACTCGAAGTCACACCACTGGAAAGCCTTCATCCAGAAGCAGTCGAAGTGGAAAACGTGCAGCGGCAGGTTGCGCTCCGCCATGCCGTCGATAAAGCTGTTTACCGTCGCTTCGTCGTAGTTGGTAGTGAACGAGGTGGTGAGCCACAGGCCGAATGACCAGGCTGGCGGCAGCGCCGGACGACCGGTAAAGCGGGTATAGCGATCCAGCACCGCTTTCGGCGTCGGGCCGTCGATGACGAAATATTCCAGATACTCGCTTTCGACGCTGAACTGCACTTTCGACACTTTCTCAGAACCGATTTCAAACGACACGCACTGCGGATGGTTCACCAGCACGCCGTAGCCACGGTTGGTGATATAAAACGGGATGTTCTTGTAAGATTGCTCGGTACTGGTGCCGCCATCGCGGTTCCAGGTCTCTACCGTCTGCCCATTACGCACCAACGCGGTAAAGCGCTCGCCCAGCCCGTACACCGTTTCACCGACGCCCAGATCCAGGCGCTCGAACATGTAATTGCGTCCGCTGTTGGCGTCCTGTACATAGCCGTTGTTTTTCAACTGGCTGCCGGTAATGCGTTCACCGTTACGCAGGAAATCCAGCGACCAGAACTCGCCTTTGGTGACGCGAACGCTCAAATTACCGCTCTTCAGCTCAGCGAACTCAGCGGTGTTCTGCATCTCAACGTTTACGTCCTGCTGCACGTTCAGCGGGTAATGCGGACCGGTATCCAGCGCACCCTGGAAGTGCTCCATCCGGACACCCACCACGCCTTCCTGTGGCGAGAAAAGGCGCAGCGTGAACAACGGGGTATCGAGTTGCCAGGTCCGTTCACGTACGTCACGCGGCGCAACGTAGACCAGCATCTCATTACCTTGCTGTTCAACCTCGAACACCTGGACAGGGTTAATCACATTCAGACCAGGCTGAATCAGCCAGTTTCCGTCGCTAATTTTCATAATCGGTTCCTTAGTTCTGTAATTCTTTCGTCGTAAAATCTTGCTGATTACGGTGCGCACCCTGCGCCAGCTGACGCATAATTTCAGTCAGATACGGTGTTTTCAGGGTGTAGAAGCGTTTGGCAATCACGGCACTCAGCAGGTAGCAAATAGCCGGAATAAGGGTGAACAATGCAATGATGATGGTGATGGTGGCGCTGTTTTGCGTTTTCGCCGCGGCATCGTAGCCACCGCCTGCCAGCATCCAGCCGATCAGCGCCCCGCCAAGCGCCAGACCCAGCTTGAGCACGAACAACGTTCCCGCAAAGCTGATGCCCGTCAGACGTTTGCCGTTACACCACTCGCCGTAATCAACGGTGTCTGACATCATTACCCACTGGATTGGCGTTACGAGCTGATGCAGGACGCCAATCACGAAGATAAAGACGAACATGGTGATGTTGGCGTGCATCGGCACGAAGAACATCGCCACGCTGATGACGGCCAGCAGGGCGTTCGTCCACCAGAAGACGCTAACTTTACATTTCCAGTCGGTCAGTGGTTTTGCCAGCGCAGAGCCAATCAGGTTGCCGACACAATAGGTGGTGAGGAAGGCGACAAATACTTCCGGTGTGCCCAAAATCCAGGTGACGTAATACATCATCGCACCGCCGCGAACGCAGACCGCCATAATGTTGAGAATGGTCAGCAGGCCGACGATGCGCCACTGGTCGTTTTGCCAGATGTCGCGCAGGTCTTCACGCATTGAATTGTTGGTTGGCGGCGCTTCAACACGTTCTTTGGTGGTGAAGAAGCAGAATGCGAGCATCAGGAACGCCACAACCGAGAGCACTGCGATTCCTCCCTGGAAGCCCAGGGCCTTGTTTTCGCCGCCAATCAGCTTTACCAGCGGCATCATCAGGACGGTGGAGAGCATGCCGCCAGCCGTTGCCAGCACAAAGCGCCACGATTGCAGGGAGATGCGCTGCGTCGGGTCATTGGTGATCACGCCGCCCAACGCGCAATAAGGGATATTGACCACGGTATAAAGAAGGGTTAGCAGCGTGTAGGTGATGACGGCATAAATCATTTTGCCGTGCAGGCTGAAGTCCGGCGTGCTGTAGGCAAGCACACAAACCAGACCAAACGGCAGCGCGCCAAACAGCACCCACGGACGAAACTTCCCCCAACGTGAACGGGTACGGTCAGCAAGCAGCCCCATGCAGGGGTCTGAGATGGCATCCAGCGCGCGGGCCAGTAAGAACATCGTGCCGACAAATCCGGCCGGGATACCAAAGATATCGGTATAAAAGAACATCATATATAACATGACGTTATCGAAGATGATGTGGCTGGCGGCATCGCCCATGCCGTAACCAATCTTCTCCTTAACAGACAGAATCTCACTTTTCATTACGCATCCTTGTTTGCACTTTCACACGCACTGGTACCGGTTACAGTTCTTGTAAACCATCCCTTTAAGCGCGGGTATTCCGATATCTCGTTATCAAATTACGATTCTTGTTTTCTGTGATCGGAGTAGCGTCTAAAAATATGTCTAATTGTAAGTGATGGATTTTGTAGATATTTATTTGAAAGGGGTCATGGTAAGGAGAAACGGAAGTTAAAAAAGTGAGTGAGGGGGTGTGGAAACCCGAGGAAGTAGCTATAATGCGCCCCGCCTCCATGTAGCAATCGAGGCGCGGAAGATCGTCATCTCCGGTGAGGTGGCTGGACTTCAAATCCAGTTGGGGACGCCAGCGTTCCCGGGCAGGTTCGACTCCTGTGATCTTCCGCCAAAATTCTTATTTTTTGATGATTTTTTTGTAATGGGCTGTTGACTCTTCTATCCACCCAGGTTGTTCTAAGTTTTTAATAACCCATTGTATGAATTTCTCAGAATAACGATGTCTATTATCAATGGTATAATGCATATCAGATCGTTTTGCTTTCTGTATATTATGCTTCTTAGTTATTGCGGTGAAAGAAAATTTCGTGAGTACAACATTCTTCTGTTGTCTATTTATTTTTTCAATTGCTGAACCTTGATAATAAGGATGAGTTATATCAGGATCTCTAGTTTCTCGAATAATTATTGCATTACTACCTTGGTTTCCTAAACCCAATGATAAATCACTATCTTTCTCACATTTAGTAAGTGTAAGCTTATAGTCAATTGATATACTAAATTCATTCGAGTTTTGTTCTTTAGAAGCTTTATGAAATCTTGTCAGAAACTCACGTGCAACATTTGCAGTCATCTCACCATAGTTTTCTTTTATAGTGGATATATCACTTTTAGGGCCATCTACAACTAAGCTTAACATTCCAACGCTCTGTCCAGCTAATGGTGACATACCTGTTTCTTTCAAATAACGCTGTTGATAATTTAAAACATTAGCCTGAAAAAGACGAGAAAGCTCCGGTTGTAACTCAGGTAATAATAAATGTATAGCCCCATCTCTAAGTTCAATTAAGGTATCTAGATTTTTCTTAACAGGATCATTTTGCTGCAACCTTTTATTAATTGCATCAGTTATACTTACAGAATATCCATTTTTCTTAAAAACTGCATCCATGCCTGAATACTTAAGCAATTCTGCTTTTAACAATAGTTCCCAAGCATTGACTGATAGTATACAAAATGCTTCCACTCTATTATCTAGTGTTGGCCTATTATATACCTCCAATGACAAAACAAATGCATCCAAACTTCTTTTTAGGAGAGATTTATAAATTTTTATTTCTGGTGTAAGATTTTTTGCTTTTAAAGATTGTGACATTAAACAAATAAAATCGTCATTTGATATCTTCTGTATTCCTTCACACTTCCATAGCTTGCCATTCGAACTATTTACATATATTCCGTTCAACTTCTCATTTATATATTTTCTTATACTGTTTTCAGTATAACCAGTTTCAGTAGCTAACTCAGTAATCGTGAATAATTTTTTAGACTTTTCAAATCTTCTTAGCACATCCAATAATTTCAATTGGTTAGCTGTTCTAGCCATTTCAAATTCCCTCTCAAATAATAATGCCTATGAAATTACCCATTGGGTTTAATACCTTTCCTCCGCAAAGCCTCTCTCGCCAGTTCCTTTAACCAACTGGCGAGACTTACCCCTTCTTCTGCCGCCACAGCATCCAACTGCTCCTTCAATGCCGGATCAATACGCATTTTAAACTGCGGTGATTGACCGCCGCCTTTTGGTTTTTTTTCGCGCGATATGATTGACATAGGGCCACCTATCCAACTATCTTAACCATATAGGAGGCCACCTAAAAGCCTTCTACACTAGCAACGCCCCGATGTGCGGGAACACAGCCGGAGCGTCTAACCTCACCAACTATCAAGGAGTTGATTATGGCTGATTCGCATTCTACCCCAGACACCGACCAATCCGGAACCGAGCGTTCGCTAATTGTGGGATATCGCCCGAATGTTTTCGACAAATCCACGCCCAAAATCATTCTCTCCGGCAAGTGGCTACGCGCGGCGGGATTTGATACCGGGCAACAGGTTACCGTAAAAGTGATGAACGGTTGTATCATCCTGATGGTCTATGGCGAACAGGAGCAACGGTTGCAGAATGAGCTGAAAGAGGCCAGTCAGAAGCTGAACAGAATCGAGAGCACGCTGGCGACTCTCCAGTGAATTGCGAGTTAACATGTAAGTGGCGCTTACATGTTAACCTGATGCCGGATGGCGCTGACGCTTATCCGGCCTACTCTCTTGGAAAATGAAGCCAAAGTGTAACGGGAACCCAAACAAATGAATCACCACGAAAAACCAGACACAATCTTTTCGACTGACGACGATGAAAAAGTCGAAGAAATAAAAATTCAGTTACTGAAAGCCAAGATTCAATGTGCAAAATGTGACATTCATTCTAACAATATTGTTAATGGAGATAATTTTTTTTGATGAATTAATGGCTCCGAATAAATAAAAATGCGTTATAAACTCATGGGGAAGAACAATAATTATGATATTTGGAATTTTAGTTTATTATCCATGAATCGGCAACGCATCAGGGATTGTTCAATCCCTACACGAAAAAGCATAATGATAATACTATCCTGATGGCCTATGCCAAACGATAAACATGACAGCACAATAAATACCATATTATAATCCCGCTAAAAACACACAGGCATTTTTTCTTTCATCAGGAAGGGACGGCCTCGTTTCTAATAAATTATTTATTGGGTTACATATGAAAAAATTATGCATGGCAATGGTTATCGCTTTCGTCACAATCACCACCTCATCCGCCGCTTTTGCATGTCCGAAAGGCGAACATCCGCATGGTGGTACAGGTTCACATCATAAGGGTGGTTGGTGCTCGTATGATCAATAAAATTTCCATTCCTGTCGTGTTGTTCTGTCTTTCAACACCAGCACTTGCAAAATCGACGTTAAATATCGACGGCAACTCGCTTTATCACGGCTATCAATTATATGAAAAAGGTTTTGATTATTTGAATGTTCAGGATGAACAGATTGCTGTGATGTATATGTCTTTTGTCGCAGGAGTGGCAGGCACATTATCTCAAGAGAATATCATCTGCGGTGAGAGTATAACCATTGGGCAGGAGGCCGATATTGTCGGGAATTATCTCCAAACTCATCCTAAGGAAGAACAAAATACACACCTTCAACCCTGGCTATGATTGCGTTAGGCAAAGAACTTTCTTGTAGTAAAAAAAGTAATAGCTAGCATAATTTCCAGCTTTTGGTGCCGGATGGCGCTAACGCTTATCCGGCCTACGATTCCAAAGAAATAAAGCCGCCGATCGGTGAATCAGCGGCTTTTCCATTACTCACTTACATTAGAAATTATATTTTACGCCGAGCATACCGCGGGTATCACTGTAGCCTTTGTCGCCAACCTGTTGGGCCACATTGCTCCACACGTTGAGGCGCGGAGTGATTTGACCTTCAACACCCACTTTCAGCTCGCCGATGTTTTTGGTGCCACGCATATCGTTGCTCACATCGTCCATCTTCACGCTGGTTGTCTGCGTGTTGTGGATCCAGTTAGCTTCGACAAACGGCTGGAACTCGCGAGATTTACCGTCATCGATGGCGTTATGGCCGTTGATAAAGGCTTTCACGCCCAGACGAGTCATCAGGTTGCCATCGGTGTCATCCTTCACGCGGGTGCCGTTCGCTTCGCGATGGCTGTCGGCCTGCACGTCCATCCACACCACCTGCGCTTTCGGTTGCAGCCAGTAGCTGTTGCGCTCGCTTTCGCCCAGTTTAAAGCTGTAACCGGCTTCGACCGAGGCGGTGATACCGCTGGATTTATATTTCTCTGCCGCCTGCTCCTGGCCCATCACTTTGTTATCAAACCAGTTGTACAGCGCCCAGGTATCCACATAGGTGCCGGTCTTGTCTGCGTCATTGGCATACCATGTGCCGTACAGCCCCACGCTATAACCGGTAATCTGCCCACGAGAATGGTAGCCGGTCAGGCTGGACTGTGTACGGTTCTGGCTGTTGGCATAACCTGCCATCGCGCCAATATGCCAGCGGTCGAGGCCGTCGCTACTCCACTGCGCCAGATCGCCGCCTAACTGTAAGACGTAGCTGTTACTTTGGGTTTTCAACTGCCCACTACCGTCTTTGAAGCGAGTATGCGCGCCAACGTTACGCATCCACAGGCTGGTAACTTTTTTCTCACCGGTCAGCATGTCAACGTACTGGGTTTCACCCAGACGATCGTGCAGTCGGGTCATGAACAGTGTGTTAGCGGCATAGTTGTTCGCCAGATAACTGCCGGCTTCCGGACGATACTGTTGCTCCGTGACCGGCGGAACATGAGGCTCTTCCGGTCCAGGAATAACCGGGTCCACAGGATCGATCGGGTCCGGGTCGACCGGATCAGGGATAATCGGATCAACCGGGTCCGGGTCTACGGGATCAGGGTCAACAGGGTCCACCGGATCGGGCGGAGCAGGAATAAAGCTGGTCAGATACCAGTTGCTGCCCTTCTGCACAACGTTATAGTCGTACGCCCCGGCGACAATACGGCTCGCTTTCTCAAACGTACCGTCAGAGTTGCCAGCAACTTCGATAATCTCAATGCCTTCAACGGTCTGCGCCCCGGTACCGCCAATGTTGTTCACCGCCACAAAGGCATTACCCGTCGTGTTACCGAGCACTGTCAATTTATTGGTTTCGGAAGCATCGTCATTCAGGACGGTATTGAAAACCAGTTTGCCGCCATTCCCGGTAAAATCTTCATTAATGGTAAGCGTCTGCCACGGTTCGCCGCCAACATGGCCAAAGTTAACCACTGCCCCACTGTTCAGCGTCAGGTCGGTCAGCGTTGAGCTGTTGGTCATATTCCAGGTCGCATCGCTCATTTGCAGAGAGATTACCCCCGTCCCGGCGGTCGCGCTGGTGATATAAGACGCCCCGCTCCATAGCGAGTTGTCGGTCATGTTGAGCGTAATCGTACTGTTTTGCTGGGGCAGGCTGCTGGTCGCGTTTGTCCCTCCGGCAGCATGAAGATCGCCGTCGATAAGGAAGCGTCCACCGGCGGATCCGTCTACGGTGCCGCCCGTTTCGGTGCTGATGGCATAGCTTTCAGTACTGTGGTCGCCCACCATAGTAATGGCGGTGCCACCCGCCAGGTTTATCGACCCGCGTGAAATCGCAAACAGGCCGCGTGGCGCTTTGCTGTATGAAGCCGCTTTTCCAGAACTGTTCACGCTAATCGTCGCGTTATCGCCCAGGTTCACGGTCGCGTTGGTGGAATAGACCGCATGCGCACTCGCGCCGTTAACCGTAATAGTGGCGTTATTGCCCAGTTCCGTTTTGGAAGATGAGGCGGCATAAATGCCCGTGGAAGAGGTACCCGATGTCTCAATGGTGGCGTCATTGCCAAGCAGGATCGAGGAACCGCTCTGCCCGGAGCGAATGCCTTCAGAGCCGTCGCCGGTCGTGACAATGTGCGCACGATCACCAACAACAATCGTATTTTTGGCAAGCGTCGCATCTCGCATGGCATTGGCGGTGATACCACGTCCCTGGTTACCCGTCGTTTTGATGTACAGATCGTCACCGACGTAGATATTAGCCGAGCCTATCCAGCCCTGGCCTATCGCGTTATAACCGGCGTTAATACCATCACCATCCTGACCATCCACATAAATACTGGTGCGATCTCCGGTGATGATAAAGACCGGGTTATCCGGCGTATTGGCCCCATGCGTGCGAATACCATCAACATCTTTACCATTATTGGCGGCATTTTTCGACTGGGTGCGGATCGTCAGGTCGTCACCGAAAATAACGCCAGGACTCCCTGTTTTATTATTTTGAATAACGGTAAGGGAATGTTCAAAGGCTTCTGCGCCTGGCCCATTTAACGTTATTCCATTACCATAAACGGGAATGGTGCCCGCACTCCACTGATAAACATAATTTGGCATGGCACTGGTTTTAGCGAAATTGGCATTGGCCTGCGCAGGGATTATTGCCTGCAATTCCGGGGGCAGACTGCTAACCAGACCGCTGGAAGGAAGACTATCAACATCAACCCAGGCTGCATGGGCTGAAAATACCATAGACGTTAATGCGGCTGAAACCGCGATGGCAATACGAGAGTAAGATTTTGGATTTGGCATAGTAGCCTCCTGCTATCAGGCGTAGAGCGTCCACCACATCGCAAGGATGTGAAATAATAAAAATCAGAAATGCTTTATAAAATATTCGATAGTATTTGATGAATACTATGGCCCAACTTATCTTCAAGCCGGAGCTTATAGACATATATTTTCTTAATATCAATATTATCTATTTGGGTAATTTGCTGAATACTTTTTCCTGAGACAAATCGCTTCAGTAATATCATTTCTGTGTAGTTGAGTGTGCGCCCACGTTTACTGTTAGCGAGATGACCAGTAAATAATCGTCTCATTTTCTGATGCTGTACGTCATCATCATCATCAGAATAGATAATGCCTTGTATTTTATTGCTTTTCGACAACCAGTAATTGGCTAACGGCGCCAGGTTCCGGTCCGCTATCAAAACAATATGCATGCCGCTATAAGCCAGACGGTCAACCCATTGCGGGTCGGCGAACAGGCGCAGGTTTGGAAAGGAGAAATCCACAAAAATAAACCCGCGCGACAAATGGTTTTGATTATTAAGCAGAAGTTTTTCAATAACGCCTCTTTGCAGAAAGCCATTTCCCTCCGGCCAGATCGCAAAAGCGGCACGGTGACAGTACCTGGCGCGTACCGCAGTATCCGGAAATAATTGACAGGATAATTCACAGCTTATGCAACGAATACTCTGTGATGGGGATCTGTTCATAAAAAATGACTCCTGTTATTTTTCCATAAATATTTCATCGGTAAATAAATGTGTCAATCCGACACGCATGACATTCCTTGTCAGTTAATAACAGCAACCCTAAAAAAATGTAATAAACTCTTGATGCGCTAATATGTACATACGGTAAGCAATGCCATACCGCTAAGTTTTTTTATGTTTTATCTCAGAATAACAATCTGGGCATTAGGAATTTTATGCATAAATTAAAATCCTAGGATAAATCTTAAAAAAGCACTATTTGCTAAAAAATAACCGATGTAAAGGTTACATGTTAATTACACAATTCAGATAACTTAATCACCCTTGTCGCTCTGTGGATAAATATAATGATAACCCAGATAAAACTGTAATGAATTCTCATTATTTAACATTAGCTAATTCCAACCTAAGAAATTAGGTTAATAACTTGTTGTATTTGAAGGGTTTTTATCCCCTAAGTGAAATTCTTATCTTCGATCATGTACAAAGAGTGAGGCGTCTTATCGATTTGGATGTAAAATTTAAGGGGTGTGCAAGGACACGCTGTGATACGTTTTGGTTACTGAGGGCTGGGCAATTGTATCTTATCAATCAGTTGGTCGAATTTAATCCTGATAGCAAAAGTCTGGTCAATCGTCAGACCGGGCGCACAATACAACTCCAGCTCCCTGCTTCGCTCTGTTTTCTCTATTTAATTACTCACGCAAGTGACATTGTTTCCCAGAACACGTTGATGATAGTGGGTTGGGGAGAGAGAAATAATGTCACCACCACCAACACGTTCTACCAGGCAATTCTGACGTTACGTAATGCGCTGGCGGAAGTGGGACTACCGCGCGATACGGTGAAAACTATTTCCCGCCGTGGGCTAAGATTGAATGAAAACGCTCAGGTCGAAGTGATACCGGATCCTCAGAGTGACGTTTCCCAGTCACCGGTTATTGAGGAGCGCGCGCCTGCAAAGGTAATTCTTACCGCACCACAACAAACGACGCAGATCTCCTGGTGGAACATTTTATTTAGCGTTAGTGTTGTTATCGCCACTCTGGTTATCTGGCTGGTGTGGTATCAGACTCGCCCGGTTATGCCATTTAGTAAGTTTGTCTCTGTTTCCATGCAGATCCCTTCGCGGCAAAACTGCAAAATTTATTACTCTCCAAATGAGTATGACCAGCATGGCTATTTCAATCTGATGCAGCTTCATCCTTTACTCTGTGAAAACAACAAGCACGTGTTTCTATCCGGCTACCTCAAAGCAGAGAGGATGGTAGCATTTGTATGCGATAAAGATGCGCGGATAGATGCCCACGCATTTTGTACTACCCATTATTACTGGATGCGCGGGCAATGAAAAAAACACGCCACATAATCTTGCTCACTATTGGCCTGGTTACCCTACTCGGTTCAGGTAGTTGGCTATGGTATTCACGTTATGCCGAAAAGCCGCTAAGTTGCGTGGGAAACGTTGAATGGAATATTGGCAGCAACCGCTTTGCTGGAACGGTTTCATTTCGGATGTACAACCAGGAAGGATTATCGACAATTACCGGTAAGCTGTATGGGCGTAATATCTCAGACATCAGCAGGAACATCTATTTCAGCTACACCCAACAGCGTGATGCACGGGTATTACAGGCCATGCAAGTTGTCAAAACCTTCGCCGACACGGCCGATGAAGTGGATATCAACAATACGTTGCCCGGGTTTTATCGGCAGACCGGACGCAGCCTGAGCCTGGTCATGGAGGAGTATAAGGGCGCATGGATTTTCGCCAGTTCCAATGTTCCCTCGCTGTATTGCCGCAAAAGGTAACGTCATATCCGGAAACAAAAAGCACGGTGCTGCCACAGGATTCACATTTGTCATCATTAACTTACGCGACACAGGTCACTGAATCCACTAATAAGCCATTCTATTCTTCACCGCGAATCAGGAAACATCCTGAATATCAGGATATTCGTTGCGTAATAATTAAGCGAAATGGACATGTTATTTTGTCCAGAAGACTTCAATCTACGAATGAATATTTGGAGAAGACGTGGGCAGGGACGTTTATCTCTCTCGCGAGTAATGTCTGAGCGTTCAGGCGTTATCGCATTTCAGGAAACGGTATGTTTCCGGTGTATTTTTGGCGTACATATGAGGGATACGTAATGTTTACTTTTAAAAAGTGCCTGATTGCACTTTCAATAAATTTGGCGGTTGTTTCATCAGGTTTTGCTTGTACGACCCTGCTGGTCGGCAATGAAGCATCAGCGGACGGCTCCATGTTGGTCGCCCGTAGCGCAGACAGCGATGCCCTGAAAGCACAGCATTTTGTCATTCATTCGGCAAAACAGAATCAGACCGGGGTATACAGCACCAAAGCACATAATGGCGCGAATGATTTTACCTGGCCACTGCCGAAAAACTCTCTGCGTTATACCACCGTCCCAAACTGGAAAACTCAACTGCATGGCGCAACCGGATTTAACGAACTGGGCGTCGGCGTGAGTGGGACAGAGTCTATTTTTGCTTCACCAAAAGCGTTGGCCGCCGACCCGTACGTTGAGGATAAAGGGATCACTGAAGACGATATCCCGGATGTTCTGCTGTCGCAGAGCAAAACCGCACGTGAGGCCGTTGCGCTGCTGGGACATATTGTTGAAACCGTCGGTGCTGGTGAAGGATTTGGCGTTGCCGTCGTCGACGATAACGAAATTTGGTACCTGGAAACCGGCAGCGGCCACCAGTGGATGGCGCAGCGCCTGCCCAATAACCAATATTTCGCCACCGGTAATCAGGGCCGCCTACAGGATTACGATCCTAAAAACCCGGACATGATGGCGTCAAAAAATCTGATTCAATTCGCAACGGAAAAAGGCCTGTACGACCCGGCGAAAGACGGCAAATTCAACTTCTCTAAAGCTTATACCCGTGATGACGAGCGTGACCGTACGTACAACGATCCTCGCGTCTGGACCATCCAGAAAGAGTTCAATCCTTCCGTAAATCAGGATATGGCCAAAGGACGTGAATTCCCGGTCTTCATGAAGCCAGAGAAGAAAATGACGCTGGACGATGTGAAAGCCGTGCTGCGTAGCCACTATGAAGGCACCAGCCATGACCCGTACACCAACGGCCTGAACGGTAAAGAGCCGTGGCGTCCGGTCAGCGTCTTCCGTACCTATGAAGCACACGTTATGCAGGTGCGTCCGTGGCTGCCAAAAGAGATCGGTGAAACAACCTACATTGGTCTGGGTATGGCCGATCTCACCGCCTTTGTTCCGTACTACAGCGGCCTGAAAGCATATCCGGCCAACTATACAATGGGTACAGATAAGGCTGACGATCAATCCATCTACTGGAAATATCGTAAATTGCAGACGCTGACGATGACCGATTATCCGAAGCTCGCGCCAATCGTCAAAAAGGCCTACAAAGCGTGGGAAGATAAAGTAGCGAAGGAGCAAAAAGAGGTCGAAGCAGAATATCTGAAGATGGCGAAAAGCAATAAACCTGCCGCAGATAAAATGCTGAATGACTTCAACCTGCGCATCATGGCTGATGCAGAGAAGTTAACGGAAGATCTCACTAATCAGCTGTTTACCATCCGCACCAAAGACATTCAGTCTGATATTTTCTTTGCTAACGCAGCGAAAAAAGACTAAGTCACACCACAGTAATGTACTGGCGCAAAGCGTATCTTAGCTCTGCGCCAGCATCTCACATCGCGCCTTCACGGCGTCATGCAGCAAGCGTACTGCCGTAGAAAGCTGCTTACGATGCGGGCAAATCATATTCAGCGGGACTTTCTCCCCCTGATAATCCGTCATCAGCAGCTGCAATCGCCCTTCGCGTACATCCTCGCTAACATCCAGCCACGACTTGTAGGCAATCCCCTCACCCGCAATCGCCAGCCGCCGGATCACTTCGGCATCATCGCTCATAATCGTGCCGTTAACCTGCACGCTGCTGACCTCGCCGCCGCGTGTAAAGGCCCAGCGGTCGTGCAGGCGTCCACGTAAGACAAAGGTCATGGCGTTCAGCTGCGCTAAATCTTCCGGGGTTTTCGGCGCTCCGTTTTGTAAAACCCAATCCGGGGATGCCACCAGCACGCGTCGGTTACCCGGCGCAACGGGCAGCGCAATGTATGACGCATCTTCGGTATTGCCATAACGAAATGCGACGTCGACAGGATCTTTAAAAACATCCGTCACCTGATCGGAGAAAAAGATCCGCAAACGCAGCGCAGGATAGCGGCGTCGAAAAGATTGAAAGACCGGCAGCAGCAAATTCCGCCCAAGATCGGAAGGAACCGCGATTTGCAGCGTGCCAGAAACTTCATCTTCCGGGGTCTGAATTTTTTGCAGCCCGGCATGCATCACGTCCAGCATCTGGCGGGCATAGGGCAACCAAATCTCGCCTTCCGGCGTCAGGCGCAGGCTGCGCGTGGAGCGAGCGAACAGGCGGATAGTCAACGTAGACTCCAGACGCTTGATAGCAGAACTGACCTGAGCAGGCTGAACGCCGGCTTCGCGTGCCGCATCGCTAAAACTATTCAGCGCCGCGGCGCGGACAAACAACGTGAGATCTTCAAGCCGGAACATTTTCACTCCCCGAGTATAAGTCCTGTCGCTGTAGGGCTATTTTTCCCGTTCTGCTGCCGGTTTACCATCGAATTATTCAACTGATTCCTGTGACCGGAGAGAATATGAAAGCCATCGCCATTACCCGTGCCGCGACCGACGGCAATAACATTGAATTTTTACAAGAGATTGATCTGCCTATGCCGGTCGCCAGCGGACATGATCTGCTGGTTGAAGTGAAAGCCATTTCCGTCAACCCCGTTGATACCAAGGTCCGCGAAGGTTTTAACGCCGATGTGCCGCGCGTACTGGGCTGGGACGCCGTTGGTGTGGTGCAGTCCGTGGGCGAAGCCGTCACCCTGTTCGCACCTGGCGATGAAGTCTGGTACGCCGGAGCGCTGGGCCGAGATGGCAGTAACAGTCAATTTCAGCTGGTTGATGAACGAATCACCGCGCTGAAGCCGCGATCGCTGGATAACGCCTCTGCGGCAGCGCTACCGCTGACCGCCATCACCGCCTGGGAAATGCTGTTCGACCGCCTGGGCATTGAGGAAAACGGCAACGAAGGCGATGTGTTACTGATTGTCGGCGCGGCTGGCGGCGTGGGTTCTATTCTGACGCAACTGGCCAGTAAGCTGACCAAAATGACCGTCATTGGTACCGCATCACGTGCGGAAAGCCAGAAATGGGTACGTGAAGCGGGCGCTCATCATGTGATTGACCACAGCAAGCCGTTGACGGAAGAGCTGGCACGGATAGGTATTAAAGAGGTGACGCACGTTGCCAGCCTGAACAATACCGAACAGCACTACTCGCAAATTATTGCTGCCCTCGCTCCACAGGGGAAACTGGCGCTGATTGACGATCCGCAAACCCTTGATGCGCGTCCGCTGAAGGCCAAAAGCATTTCGCTGCACTGGGAGTTTATGTTTACCCGTTCGATGTTTACCACCCACGACATCATTGCCCAGCATCAGCTATTGACCCGCGTGGCCCAGTTGATCGACGACCACACTATCCATACCACGCTGGGTGAACATTTTGGCGCGATCACGGCGGCGAATCTGCAAAAAGCTCACGCGCAAATTGAAACGGGTCGCTCGGTCGGCAAGATTGTGTTGGAGGGGTTTTAACATGTCTGATGCAGAAGTGATTTCAATTATTGCAGTACTGAAAGCCAAACCAGGGAAAATAGATGCCCTGAAACAGGCGCTACAGGCTCTCTTACTGCCCACGCGCCGGGAGGAGGGCAATATTGAGTATGCGCTGTTCCAGTTACGCGACACGCCAGATGTATTTTATGTGCGTGAATCCTGGCGCGGTCAGGCTGGCCTGGACGAACATATCGCCCTGCCGCATTTCCAGTCGTTTGTATTGCAAATGAACGATCTACTGGCCGAGCCGCTACGACTGGATTATCTGACGCCGATTGAGCCGTAATATTAATACCGTGCTCCTCTGCTGTTCGGAGGAGCACAATAAATATCAATCTGAGAATTTACTTAATTCAATAATGACTTAGTAAATAAAATAGACATGATCATTACTCTCAAGAAAACCGTGGCATTAGTCACAAAATTGACATTGAAGATATATCGTTAATATTCATTTTATTTCACAATAATAATAACCGTATAAAAACAAATCAGTCAGAAATACCCACCGATATCTACCCCTCTTACTTCCAACACACACCATAAAATAATATGAATGCAGAAATATAATTTCATAATAACAGGCATTGTTATTTTCATAGGGTCGGAGGAAATTAGTTCACTAAGGCTGTTCTGATAAAGATAGCTTTAGCCTCCCCCTGAAATTAACCATGATGATGTCAATAATGGTTAATTAGCTGTAGAGCAAAAATGGATATCGCCCAGGCGATTATAGACTTTACTGCAGGTTAGATAACCTGCAAAAAGCAACAACAAGGAATGGATCATGTCTACACCCGCTAATTTTAATGGCCAACGCCCAGTGATTGATGTCAATGACGCAGTTATGTTGCTTATCGATCATCAAAGCGGCCTGTTCCAGACCGTTGGCGATATGCCAATGACTGAACTGCGTGCAAGAGCTACGGCTCTGGCAAAAATCGCCACCTTATGCAAAATGCCGGTGATTACCACCGCCTCTGTGCCGCAGGGGCCAAACGGTCCGCTTATTCCGGAAATTCATGAGAACGCACCTCACGCACATTATGTCGCACGCAAAGGTGAAATTAACGCCTGGGATAACAAAGAGTTTGTTGCGGCGGTAAAAGCGACAGGCCGTAAGACGCTGATTATTGCTGGTACCATCACCAGTGTATGCATGGCATTCCCGGCCATCAGCGCGGTAGCAGAAGGCTATAAAGTCTTTGCCGTCATCGATGCTTCCGGTACTTACAGCAAAATGGCGCAGGAGATCACCATGGCCCGCGTCGTACAGGCTGGCGTCGTGCCGATGGATACTGCCGCGGTTGCGTCCGAACTGCAGAAAACCTGGAATCGGGAAGACGCAGCAGAATGGGCTGAAGTCTATACCAAAATCTTCCCGGCTTATCAGTTACTGATTGAAAGCTATACCAAAGCCCAGGATGTTGTGAAAAATAACGAGCTGCTGGACTCTCAGCGCACTTAATTTTTCCGATCGTGCACAAACGCCTGTTTCGTATAAGCAGGCGTTTTGTCATGCGCAGCATCAGCCCCTGTCAGGCATTACGCCCGGCCATAACTCCCCCATCGACATCCCAGACAGCGCCAGTCACCCAACCTGCCTTGTCTGACAGCAGGAACGCGACGGTTTCGGCAACGTCAAGCGGCATACCAACCCGACCGATTGGGTGGAAACTGTCAAAGCTGCTCATCACACCTTGTAAATCTTCTTTCGGGATAAATCCTTCATAGATGGGTGTATGCACGACCGCTGGCGAAACAGCGTTCACGCGAATCCCATGCGCGCCCAGCTCAATAGCCAGATTTTTGGTTAACGCATGCAGACCTGCTTTGGCCATCGAATAGGCCGATGAAGGCGTCGCGCCCACCGCTTGTTGCGCCCACATTGAACCAATATTCACGATGGCGCCGTTAATATTGTCTGCCAACATATTGCGCACCACCTCGCGGGTAATGAAAAACGTCGCCCGATTGAGGCTCATATATAGCTCATAATCTTCAACTTCATGTTCAGTAAAAGGTTTCGGGAAAAACACACCAGCCGCATTCACTAACAGGTTGATGTCTTTATGATCAGCATTCAACCTGGCCATCACCTGCTGCGTTCCGGCTTCCGACATCAAATCCGCAACAATCACCGCGACATCACCCAACGTCGCCAGAGTTTGACGCGCTTGCTCTGCTTTGTCGGCGCGGTTGCCTACCAGCACCACGCTACCGCTGCCCTGAAGGATCAGTTTCGCCGTTTCGAACCCCATCCCACTGGTCCCACCCACTACTAACAATTTCTTTCCGGCAAATAATGCGCTCATCGTTAACCTCGTTTAAAGAATCCGTTGATGCGCTAAAGATGCCACTCGTTTCAGAGGTTGACGACTGAGAAGAAATAGCATCTCAAGAAAGAAAATCTATCTCGTTGGCGTATACTGAAAACAGTTAACAAGAATGGAAAACAGCAGATGCGTTCACTCAATCGGCTAAAATGGTTACACGCTTTTGAAGCCACCGCCCGTCATGGCAGCTTCACCGGCGCGGCGCAGGAACTGGGCGTGACGCCTGCAGCCGTTGGGCAACTGGTGCGTGCGCTGGAAGATTGGGTAGGCCATCCACTGTTACATCGCACCCGCACGGGCAAAGAACGCCTCACGCTGGTCAGCGAAGCACAGGACGCATTACGCGACATCACTCTGGGACTGGATAACCTGGAATCCGGACTCAACAAGCTGCGCGGCCGTCGGGCACGCTCAGTGGTAATTATTACCGCGTCGCAGGTCCTGGTCATGAACTGGTTGATGAGTCGTCTCAATCGTTTCTCACAAACGCATGAAAACATCGAATTACGTTTGAATGTGACGGAAAAGCTGATGGATGTCGCCCACGGCGAAGCCGATCTGGGCGTACGCTGCGGCCAAGGTGACTGGCCCGGCGTCAACAAAACCTGGTTAATGGATGAAGAAGCCGTTCTGGTCTGCAGCCCAAGAATGGTACCGGTAGATAAAATCGCCTGCGGGGAATGGCTGGCCGCGCAAAAGCTGATTCACGACGACACTCCCCACCCCGGTGCTCATTTTCCTGCCTGGGATGATGTCTTGAACGCTACCCATGCCCCGACCGTCCGCGACAGTGGACTGCACATCAACTCCACCTCTGCGGTGATCCTGGCGGCAATCAGCGGTCAGGGGGTGGCTATCGTTCGCCGGGCGCTGGTTCAGCAGTTACTTACCGACGGACAACTGGTGCAACTTCACCCCGACACCCGTTGGCCACTGACGTGGTCATACTACATCGTCACGCCGCAACACGCGGTAATGCGTCCGGAGGTGAAAGTCTTTAATGACTGGCTGATTGCGGATGTGCTGGCAGAAATCGCGGCTAACTCTGCTATGATGCCTGCACACAAATAAAACAAAACAACATGCCGAGGGAAAGATGGGTTCCACCAGAAGAGGGATGATGAACGTCCTGATTGCCGCCGTATTGTGGGGAAGTTCGGGCGTTTGTGCACAGTACATCATGGAGCAAAGTCAGATGTCATCTCAGTTCCTGACCATGACGCGTCTGATTTTCGCCGGACTTATTCTGCTGATGCTCTCTTTCGTTCACGGCGACAAAGTATTCTCCATTATCAAAAACCGCAAAGACGCGATTAGCCTGCTGATTTTCTCCGTGGTAGGCGCGCTTACCGTACAGTTGACCTTTCTGTTAACCATCGAAAAATCTAACGCCGCCACCGCGACGGTACTGCAATTTTTATCACCGACCATTATCGTGGCGTGGTTTTCCGTTGTACGTAAAGCGCGACCGGGTATTTTGGTGCTAACCGCGATCCTGACCTCGCTCATTGGCACGTTCCTGTTGGTCACCCACGGTAACCCGACGTCGCTGTCTATTTCACCTGCCGCGCTGTTCTGGGGAATTGCCTCCGCATTTGCCGCCGCGTTTTATACCACCTACCCTTCAACGCTTATCGCGCGCTACGGTACGCTGCCGGTTGTTGGCTGGAGTATGTTAATTGGCGGGATGATCCTGCTGCCGTTTTATGCCGGGCAGGGAACCAACTTTGTCGTCAATGGTAGTTTGATTCTGGCGTTTTTCTATCTCGTGGTCATCGGTACGTCACTCACGTTTAGCCTTTACCTGAAAGGTGCGCAGATGATTGGCGGCCCGAAAGCGAGCATTTTGAGCTGCGCGGAACCGCTGAGCAGCGCGTTGCTGTCTCTGCTGCTGTTAGGTATTACGTTCACCCTGCCTGACTGGCTGGGCACGATGCTGATCCTCTCATCGGTAGTGCTGATCTCAATGGACTCACGTCGCCGCGCCAGAGCGGTTTAATCCCAACCGGCGCGGCAAGGGGTTAATTACCAGCCCGGAACCGCGCCGCCGTTGAAGATGGTTTCCGCCGCTTTTGCTACTTCCGGTGATTGATAAGATTGCAGGAATACTTTCACATTTTCGGCATCTTTGTTGTCTTCTCGCGCCACCAGAATATTCACATACGGTGAGTTCTTATCTTCGATAAATACGCTGTCATGCACCGGAGAAAGTCCGGTTTGTTGGATATAAGTGGTACTGATAATCGCCACATCTACTTTCTGATCGTCCAGTACACGTGGTAGCTGTGCGCCTTCCAGTTCCATGATATTCAGATGCCGTGGATTATCAGTAATATCCAGCGCCGTAGGCAATAGACCTGTCCCCGCTCTCAGGGTGATTAACTTTTCTTTTTGCAGCAACAACAGCGCCCGCCCAAGGTTGGTCGGATCGTTAGGTATTGCAATCGTTGCGCCGTCTTTCAGTTCCGCTATAGTTTTGATTTTCTTCGAATAACCGGCCATCGGGAAAACAAAGGTATTGCCCACCGCCACCAGCTTGTAGTTATGCGCTTTATTATCCTGTTCGAGGAACGGACGATGCTGGAAGACGTTGGCATCCAGTTCACCATGATTAGTGGCATCGTTGGGTAATAATGAGCCACTGAAGCCCACCAGCTCAACGTCCAGGCCGTATTTCTCTTTGGCTACTTTCTTCGCGACCTCCGCCACGTCCTGCTCTGCGCCGTTAATGACGCCCACTTTGATATGTTTCGCGTCATTGCTCGGCTGATCGCACCCTGCCAGCAATAATCCCGCCAGTAATACCACCGTCCCGGCTGCAAAATGAGGTATTTTCAGTTTCACGTTTTTATCCTTTTGAAATAACCGCCTGATGAGTAATGAAATGACTATAGCGGGAAGGCCGCTGCGGTTTAAAAAACGAAAAAGCATCAGCAAGAAGAAAAAAGCATAATGGAAAAAAGGATAATTAGTCGGAGTGTGCCGTGAGCTCATCGATGGAAAGCCCGGTAATCATCAGCACCAGTTCACGATCGATGCCCTTCTCAAGCATGGCATGGGCGATCCGCAACGCTTCATCCTTTTTGCCTTCGAGTTTGCCTTCCAGCAATCCTGTTCTTCGCCCCGACTCACGTAAGCATTCTGCAATCGTCATTAATCTCTCCTTGTGTTGAGGAACGCGCCTGGCAACCTCACGAATAAACGCTTCAAAGCGCGGTGCGCTGCCGGACTGTACCAGGTAATTAAATAGCGTTTCTACCTGACTGTCATTAGCGTGTCCCTTAATCAGCAGGGCAACCAGTTTATCGACCAGCACCATCAAATCGCGCTCACGTATATGCTTTTGGACAAGTTCCAGTAGCGCCATGCGCCGATGCTGCATAATCTCGTCATCAGATACCACCGTGATGTCTACCAGCGGGAAAGCCGCGCCATAAAGCTGCCGCGCAGTTTCTGAATCGTCAAACTCATCCAGCCAGCATAGTGAAAAAGGGTACGGGCTAGCAACGCCATGATAAAAAAGTATCGGCACCACTAGCGGCAGCGTTTTGTTTCCGGCATCAAGATGGCTCTGCATTGCGGCAATAGCATAACGCATCATCCGGAACGCCATATGCGCATCCGGCGAACTCTGGTGTTCAATCAACGCATAGATATAGCCTTTTCCAGTCCTTGTTTTTAGTGACCACAGTACATCGGAATAGCTGGCACGCAGGTCTTCTTCAATAAAACTCCCGGATTCCAGCTTCAGTGTGTTCAGATCGCAAAATTCACGTAATGACGCTGGAAGATAGGTATCAAGAAAATCCCTCGCCGTTTCTGGATGGCTTAAGAACTTTTTAAAAACTGCATCATGCGGGGTAGAAGTTGTAGGTTTTTTCATGGCGATCCGTCACCAAAAGAACAAGATGACGGAACCTTACTCGCCAGCAGCGCAACCAACATCAGGGAAACTCTTCATCTGCGAGGCGCTTTGGCGAATAAATACATACTTTTGCAATGTATTCATTTTCCGGGAATGGTGTTCGCAAAAATGCCCGGTGAAACCTAACGCTTACCGGGCATCTTTACACCGCATCGCGCAGGCTGCGATCGTAACCAATCAGGCCGAAAAAGGGATCGTCTGTCGCCTGGTCTTCCTGAACAGGCAACAGATCGGCAACGGTTTGCACTTCTCGTTCGGACTCATCCAGTTGGCGTCCCAACAGCGTTTCGATTGCCTGACGATGCAGAAAGAATACCGGACGTCCGCGACTTTTAATCGCCAGACCGTCATTCCAGAGCTGATTTAGATCTTTACTGACCGAGTTACGCGCCAGCCCAAGATTAAAGCCGATGGCCTCCGCTGTGAACACCGTTTCCTGCGCCAGTTGGGCAAGATTCAGTCCTCGCGGCATCCAGACCTTCCGGTCATCAAAACGTTTTCGACAAATAATGGCGCGCGGCACCGGTTTCCGGGAAGTTATCGAGGGTCATTTGCAGCTGATAGCCGTTTTTCTGATAAAACGGCAGCGCCTGGAAACTCATCGTATCCACCAGCGCATGCAGACACCCTCTCTCACGCGCGGTTTGTTCCGCCGCCTGCATCAATTTTGTGCCGTAACCGCCTTTACGCAGCGAATCATGCATCCATAAAAACTCAATGCACAGCCATTCCCCTTTAATTTTGCCGATCAACCCGCCCAGAATTTCATTGTGCTCATCGCGCCAGTACACTGCCAGGTCGCCAAAATTGGTGGTTCTGAGAAACTGGCGATTGTACGCACGCAATCCGCTCAGCAGCGCGTTTTGATCGTCTTCGGTAATCGTATCGGTAATCTGTATTTGCATCCTATCCTCCTGAAAAACTACAACGTCTGGCTGATTTAGTTTTAGGTATTAACACAGGCTGATGAGTGAGTCGTATGCCGTCTACACTTACTCTTGAGATGATGCGCATAGACAACAAGGATTATTATCATGAAACGAGCCATTTTTCCGATTATTGCCGTCCTTTTAACGCTACCCGCTCTGGCGCAAGCCGACTCAGCGTATGGCGGTCTGCAGGCTGTACACGAAAAAAATACCGTGCTGAATGACTTACGTAAGATTTGCACCCCGCAAGGGTCGCCGTCAGATGAGGTGTGGGAAAAAACAATTATGGCTGATACGCGCAATCAACAGCACATTCGCGAAGCCATTCTGGCAATACAAAGAAACAATCAGAACAACTACTGGGAAGCGCTTGGCAAAGTGGAATGCCCTGATTTATAGCCATTATGTTGTAAAATGAGCACTGTAACCGGTTTCTGTATCGTAAAAACACGTATTGTTGCCAGAACAGATAAATAGCAATGGAGCAACAATATGCGATACCGTTTTCCTGAAAACTTCTGGTGGGGCAGTGCCTGCTCGGCGCTACAAACCGAAGGAGATAGCCTGAACGGCGGTAAAAGCCAGACCACGTGGGATGTGTGGTTCGACCGTCAGCCAGGTCGTTTCCATCAGGGGGTTGGCCCGGCGAACACCTCAGGCTTTTATCAGCACTGGAAACAGGACATCGCACTGCTCAAACAGCTGAAACACAACAGCTTCCGTACATCTCTGAGCTGGTCACGCCTGATCCCGGACGGCACCGGTGAGGTTAATCCTGAGGCCGTCGATTTCTATAATAACGTCATCGACGAGCTGCTGGCGCAAGGCATAAAGCCATTTATCACCCTGTTCCACTTCGACATGCCGATGGTGATGCAGGAAAAAGGCGGCTGGGAAAACCGTGAAGTGGTCGAGGCGTTTGGCCGCTACGCACAGACGTGTTTCAAATTGTTCGGCAACCGTGTTAAGCACTGGTTCACCTTCAACGAGCCGATTGTTCCGGTAGAAGGTGGTTATTTGTATGACTTCCATTACCCTAACGTGGTGGATTTCAAACGTGCGGCCACCGTGGCGTACCATACCGTGCTGGCGCATGCGACGGCGGTGCGGGCGTATCGTGATGCAAACCATGACGGTGAAATTGGCGTGGTATTAAACCTGACGCCTTCGTATCCGCGCTCGCAGCATCCGGCAGATGTCAAAGCCGCGCACCATGCGGACCTGCTGTTTAATCGCAGCTTCCTCGACCCGGTACTGAAAGGGGAATATCCGGCGGATCTGGTGGCATTGCTGAAAGAGTACGATCAGCTTCCGGCCTGCCAGCCAGGCGATGCGCAGTTGATCGCCGACGGCAAAATCGACCTGCTGGGGATTAACTATTACCAGCCGCGTCGTGTGAAATGTCGCGATACGGCAGTCAATCCGAATGCGCCGTTTATGCCGGAGTGGCTGTTTGATTACTACGAAATGCCGGGACGTAAAATGAACCCTTACCGCGGCTGGGAAATTTATGAGCCGGGTATTTACGATATTATTACCAATCTTCGCGATAATTACGGTAACCCACGCTGCTTTATTTCAGAAAACGGTATGGGTGTTGAAAACGAACAGCGCTTTATTCAGGAAGGACAAGTTAACGACAGCTACCGTATCGAATTTGTTGCTGAGCATCTGAAATGGCTACATAAAGGCATTAGCGAAGGCTGTCATTGTCTTGGCTACCATATGTGGACCTTTATTGATAACTGGTCATGGCTCAACGGCTATAAAAACCGCTACGGTTTTGTCCAGCTGGATTTAGAAACGCAAAAACGCACGGTGAAAAAGAGCGGCGAATGGTTTGCCCATACCGCCGAAAATAATGGTTTTGATTGATTAAGTTGCCGGATGACAGTGTTGACTGAAAACGATGCACCATCCGGCAACTGTTTTCACTGAATCCTGACCTTCATCGTAACCAGAAGCGCTGTCAGCAGCATCAGGCTGCCCGAGAGCATCAGGGGCGACAGCAGTCCGAGGTTATCAAGCGCGTAGCCTCCCACCGCAGCCCCGCAGGTATTGGCAAGCTGGATCACGGCTACCTGGACGGATCCGGCTTTTTCTGCCTGATCGGCAAGTGAGCGGGTGATCCACGTCGACCAACCGACCGGTACCAACGCAAACGCCAGCCCCCAGATTATTGCAATGCCCGCGGCAACCACTTTATCGCTACCCCACAAAATCAGGACCAGCGCGCTGAGCGCCAGCACCAGCGGCGCACCGGCCAGGGCCAGTTTGACCGAGCGCTTCAGAATCACCGAAGAGAACGACGTCCCGACAAAGCTGGCGATACCAAAACTCAACAGCACCAGCGTCAGGCCATCAACATCAAAGCCCGCCAGATTCATATAGACAGGGCGAATATAGGTAAAGAAGGCGAACTGCCCGGCAAAGGACATGAAGATGGCAATCATCCCGGCCATTACTCCGGGGCGCTGCAGCAGGCTGAACATGTTTTGCTTCTGATGCGAAGGTTCACCCGGCAGCGAAGGCAGCGCTCTCACCACCCAGATGGTACACAACACCCCCATTACCGCCGCCGCGTTAAACACGTTGCGCCAGCCGATGATGCCGCCCAAAAAGCTTCCCAACGGCGCGGCAATCACCAGCGCGATGGACACCGCGCCAAAGATCACCGACAGCGCTTTCGGCACCGTACGCGCGGGAACCAGACGCATAGTCAGCGACGCTGACATCGCCCAGAACCCGCCGAGCGCCAGTCCCAGACAGGCACGACCGATCAGCAGTAGCGTAAAAGAGTTAGCAAATGAAACCAGCAGGCAGGAAAGCGTCAGCAGAATCGAAAACAGGACCACCACGTAGCGACGATCGGTCGCCTGGATAATTTGCGTCACAAACAGGCTGGCAAACATGGCGACAAACGCCGTCACGGTCACTGATTGTCCGGCAACGCCTTCCGAAATGCCCAGCTCCTGCGCCATCGGCGTAAGCAGACTAACAGGCAGAAACTCAACGGTTATCAGGCAGGCAACACAAAACGCCACGGCGAATACCGCCGACCAGTTTGGCCGGGTATTTACCTCAGCGCGGGACTTTTGTTCAACAGCGTCACTCATTTTGTTACCTGCGTGGGGTTATTGTAGAAAAGTTACGCATTGTAACATTAAAAGTGTGACGTATTTAACGTTTTGACAACCTTGTTATTTGCATTACGACCTTCGAGTCAGCTCGCATAAGCAAAATTTCCATTCCACTAACGCTTTAACAGGATCTTGAATCTCATAATATAACACTAAGTGCTATACTTACGGTTACAGGATGTCTCCGATGCGTGTTTTCAAGACTAAATGGTTCGCCAGGGAAGCCAAATCCCACACGATAAAAGATAATGAATTGTGCAAAGCCATTGCAGCTGCTTTGCAGGGAAAAGTGGAGGATCTCGGCGGCGGAGTTTATAAGAAACGCCTGAACCAGAATCGCGATCGAGCGATCATTCTGGCGAAAGGAGGTGACCATTGGTTCTACACGTTTCTCTATGCCAAACAGGATATGGCAAATGTTAGTCACAGCGAATTGATAGGATTTCGAGAATTGGCGAAGCATTTCGCCAAACTTACAGATGAAAAAATTATTATTTTATTGAAAAATAAAGAACTAGTAGAGGTCTATTGCAATGACCGAAAAAAATGATTTCAAAAGCCCGGCCTTTGAAGCTATCCATAGTGCGGCAACCGGCTTGTTTAGCGTCGAGGCGATCCCGCAGGAAACCATGCGTAATTTCGACAAAGCGTGTTTGAGCCGCGTCATCGATCTTCAGCCTCGAGAAATCAAAGCGCTCCGCGAAAAATTTAACGTGAGCCAACCGGTTTTTGCACATTACCTCAATACCAGCGTGTCGACAGTGCAAAAATGGGAGAGCGGTGCCAAGCGGCCGAGTGGAATGTCTCTTAAGCTGCTCAGCGTCGTTCAAAAGCACGGATTACAAGTTCTGGCGTAGGCCTGATAAGCGCAGGCATCACTATCAGTGCAGCCAGTGCACGCCATCTTCAGGTTGGAAAAAGGCGTTATAGCGCATCTGGAACGCGTTAAGCTCCTGCATATCCGGATCCATTTCACGTAGAAACCCGAGCGCCAGGCGCACCTGCGCGTCGGTGATCGGGGCGGCCAGGCGAGATTTTTGTAGCAGGCGGTGCCACTGCAGCAGGTTCTGCTCACTACCGTCGACAATGACGATTTGCCAGATTAACAATACCTGGGCGGCATTTTGCAGATGCGATTCCTCAGGGCGGTGCAGGTACTGTAAAAACGCCTCACCCTGTACTTTTCCCATCTGATCAATCATCGATTCTACCGGTACCACATCAATATTCAGTCGCTCGCTCAGACGGCGAATGGCCCGTCGTGATCCAGACGTCAGCACCCGAAAACCCACTACAAAAACAACCACCAACGTGGCCAGCATTATCCAAATCATGCGAACATCCATTACCAGACAGGACGCCCATCATAGCGGCAAATTCACCTCTGTCGATGACTGAACGTGTTAACGCCGTTCAGGACGGGTTACGAGGAATAAAAAAGCCCGCCATTATGGCGGGCAAAGGTTACCAATGCACACTTAACTCAAGCAACTTTCAATTGTTGAATCTTTTTCTCGCGGCGAATTTTACGTTCTTCAAACACGGCCACGATGGCCATCAGGCAGATACAGCCAATGGCGGCGGTATCCAGCGCGGCAAAGGTGCCTGCCCAGCCGGTGAGGCCGAAAATCGGTGTGCCGTCGGCGATCATCCCGAGACCCAGCTTGGCGAAGCTGTCGCCAATCAGGTAGGCGAAGGTGCCTTTAATGCCATCGGCCGCGCCGATCGCTTTTTTCGGTACAAATCCGACGGCGGCCACGCCGATTAACAGCTGCGGACCGAACACCAGGAAGCCGAGGGCAAACAGCGACGCCAGATAGACGTACTGGTTGCTGGCATGCTGGTAAACACCCAGCGTGGCGATGATGAGTGCCAGCGCCACGCAAGCCACCAGCGCGCGACGACCGTTCGCCAGATCAGAGAGCCAGCCCCACAGCAGCGTGCCGACCAGCGCGCCCACTTCAAACAGGGTAAAACCCTGAATCGCCACTTCTTTGGAGAGCTTCAGCTCCTGGAAGGCGTAGACGGTGGACCACTGGTCGATACCGATACGCACCACGTACAGGAAGATGTTAGAGAAACATAGCAGCCAGATCACTTTGTTTTTCAGCACGTACTCAACAAAGATCTGCCATTTGGTCATCTCATTTTCTTCGGTCTCTTTGTCCTCTTCGCTGATCTCCTCGCCGAACAGCTCTTCGGCTTTACCGAGGCCATAAGATTCCGGGGAGTCGCTGCCGTAGCGCAGGCCGATAAAACCGACAATCAGGGCAATAATCGACGGGAAGATAAACATACCGATGACGTGGCCGTCGAACAGGTAATTCGCGCCGAACAGCGCTACGCCCGCCGCCCCCGCGCCGCCGAGGTTGTGGGAGATATTCCACATGCCGAGGTAGGAACCGCGCTTACGGCGCGGCGTCCACTTGGTGATGGTGGAATAGCTGCACGAGCCGCCGGTGCTCTGGAAGAAACCGCTCAGCGCGTAGAAGGCGATCATCAGGAACAGGCTGGTTGACCCCGCGCCCATGCTGGCGCTGAAGCCGAGCATACAGATGGCGGAAAGGATCAGCATAAACGGCAGGAACTGCTTGGTATTTTTGCCGTCCGCGTAGTAGGAAACCACGGTTTTACCCACACCGTAGGTGATGGAGAATCCCAGGCCAATCATCCCCAGCTGCGTCATGCTCAGCCCGTAGGTGGAGATCATGTCGTTCTGCGCGATGTTGAAGTTTTTGCGGATCAAGTACATGGTCAGGTAGCCGATAAAAACCACCAGATAGGACTGCATGAACGGTTTGAACCACATTTTGCGCCGCACATCGAGCGGCAGATCCAGGGTCGGCTTGCGCACCTGGTTGAGAAAGGCCAGCATTTGACACTCCCGAGCTGATTTTTTTACCTGCGAATGGCAGGCATTGTAAAAATCAGCCAGGGGACACGCCTGAGACAGCGTCCAGGTGAAACCGGGAAAATTTCTTAGTTTTACGCCACTCGGGGCAAAAAGGTGAGGTGCATCACGCTTCGCTGAGGTCGCGCGGCGCCTGGGCGTTTAAGAACGGCAGCAACAGCAGTGCTGAGATGCCGGCCGCAATGGCGATCACCACAAAGAATCCGCTCCAGTGCCACACTTCCATCACCTTCGCCAGCGGCCAACCCGAGAGCGAGGCCCCCAGATAAGCAAACAGGCCGACAAAGCCGGTCGCTGCGCCCGCCGCCTCCTTGTGCGAGCACTCTGCCGCCGCCATGCCGATCAGCATCTGCGGGCCAAAGACGAAGAAGCCGGTGGTGAAGAAGCACGCCGCCTGCATCACGTAGCTGGCAAACGGCATCAGCCATAGCGAGCCCACGGAGAGCAAAATCCCGGCGGCGAAAATCAGGTTCATCGGCCCGCGGTTGCCGTTAAACAGCTTGTCCGAGCCCCAACCCGCGACCAACGCGCCGATGAAGCCGCCCAGCTCGAACATGGTCACGGCGGTATTGGCAGTGACCAAATCGACGCCGAGTGTCTCCGACATATACAGATTGCCCCAGTCGTTGATCGCCGCGCGCACCACGTACACCAGCACATAGCACAGCGACAACAGCCAAATATATGGATTAAGCAACACATATTTGGTGAGGATCTCTTTACGAGTTAACCCCGCGCCCTCCTGCTGTTGGGCAATTTCCAATTCATCGTGCCGCCAGTCGCCAATCGGCGGCAGACCAATCGCCTGCGGCCTGTCGCGCAGCCGCCAGCAAAGAAAAACGCCCACCACGATCGCCAGCGTACCGGCAATCATCATCCCGGCGCGCCAGCCGTAATGCAGCGCCGCCGCCGCCATGACGATCGGAATCAGCGCGCCGCCGACGTTGTGCGCGGTATTCCAGATTGCCCACCAGCCGCCGCGCTCGTTGCGCGAATACCACGCGGTGAGCAGGCGGGCGCACACCGGCGCGCCCCAGCCCTGGAAGAAGGCGTTCAGCGCCCACAGTACGGCAAAGGCCCAGACCGAAGTTGAGAAGCCGAACAGGATGTTAACCACGCCGGTGGCGATTAGCCCAATGCCCATAAAATAGCGGGCGTTGGAGCGATCGCTAACAATACCGGAGACAAATTTCGACAGCCCGTAGGTGATGTAAAACAGCGTCGCCAGCAGGCCAATATCGCTGCGGGTCAGCACACCGCTGGTGATAATTTCCGGCACCGCGGCGTTAAAGCTTTTGCGCGTGAAATAAAACAGCGCGTAGCCGAGCCAGATAGTCAGCAAAATATGCCGCCGCCAGTAACGGTAGCGGGCGTCCACTTCCTGCTTGTCGGTGATAAGCGGCGCGCTGGCCGGAGCTTTTAAAAACTGAAACATGGCCGTTCCTTAGGCGTAGCGCTGGGGCAGCGACACGCTGACGCGCGTGCCGTGCATGCAGGATATCGTGAGTGAACCACCGAGCGCCGTCACCCGCTCGCGCATCCCGGTGAGACCAAAACCTTGTGGGTTCGACCCCGGCGGCAAGCCGCTGCCGTCGTCCTCAATGACCAGCATCAGCCGCTCATCCTGCTGCCAGCCCTGGAGTGTCACCGCGCTGGCATTGGCGTGCTTCACAATGTTGTTCAGCCCTTCCTGACAGACGCGAAACAGCGTCACGCGCTGGCTTTCGCTCAGCAATGACTCATCAATTCGCCAGTCAAGGTGGCTGACGATACCGCGGCTTTCCAGCTCCATTTCACGCATCAGCGAACGAATGGCTTGCTCCAGGGTGAGATCGTCCAACTGGCGCGGACGTAAACGCCCCAGCAGACGGCGTACGGCGTCATACACGCCCAGCGAAAGCTGTTCAATGTGCGCCCCGCTTTGCTTAACGCCCGGGTTCTCTGGAGCCAGGCGCTGTACGATACCCGCCTGAGTGCGAATGGCGGTGATGGTCTGGCCGATATCGTCGTGCAGCTCGCGCGCGACGTCGCGGCGCACGCTCTCTTCGGTTTCAAGCAGACGTTCCGCCAGCCGATGATTGCGCGCCAGCTCGTTTTGCAGCGACTGGTTAAGCTCACGCAGGCGCTGAATACCCGCGCCAAGCAGCAGGCCGGTCAGGCTTTGCGCCAGCAGCGAGAGCAGTAAATCGACCGGGTGATCGTGCCAGGTCTGGCTGGCAATCAGCGCGATGGCGTTCATCAACGTCGCAATCAGCGCGCCTTGCCAGCCGTAGTGCCAGGCGAGCGCAATAATCGGTAAAGCGAGACAAAACGGCGTAAAGCGCGACAGCTCAGCGGGCAAACCGAGCTGTAGCCACAGGCTGACGGTGAATAACAGCAGATACCATACCAGGTGTCGCCCGCGCCAGTTCACCGGCTGCGACACCAGCGCCGGGCCGAGCGGCAGCCAGGTGGTGCTGGTCAGATAGTGCCAAAACACCAGGCAGATCGGCGCCAGCGTTAATCCGCCGGTCAGGGTCAGTAGCAGCGCATTCCACGCTTCCTCGCCCTGCCCCAGCCACGGCAGCGATTGCAGCAGCGCCGCCGCCGTCAGCGCTGCGCCCTGCAACAGCAACGTGCGCCAGTCGCGTTGATGGCGGTATCGCGAAATCAGCATCACCGGGAGTAGCGTGAGGGCACTTCCGATCATCAAAAGTGGCAAATGGGCCAGCGCCACCTCCTGCGCCAGCCAGTACATCAGCAGCCACTCCGCGCCCAGCAGCACCGGCCAGTAGCTGCGCGGGCATTGCAGCATTAATCCCAGACGCAGGCCGAACGGAAACAGCAGTACCGCCAGTTCCGGGCGCTCAACCAGGTGCAGGCTGATGCTCCACAGGCAAAACCACGCGGCGGAAAAGATAAAGAAACAGGCAACAACGGTAATTAACCGGGAGAAAAGTGCGTTCATTGCCAGCCGTCAAACATCCGGCGCGCCAGCTCAACATCGTTGCTGACGTTCAGCTTTTCCATCAGGTTGGCGCGATGAACGTGCACCGTTTTCGGCGACAACCCCAGCTCGGCAGCAATCTCTTTCACCGCCATCCCCTGTGCCAGCTTCTCCGCCACCTGACGCTCGCGTTTTGTCAACGGATCCTGACGCCCGGCCGCCAGCTTGACGGCGATGTCCGGCGTCAAATAGCAACCGCCGGTCGCCACGGTATGCACGGCGGCAATCAGTTCATCCGGGCTGCAGCGTTTTGAAAGAAAGCCACGCGCGCCTGCGTTGAGCGCCTGCTCGACCAGTGCCGGGCTGTCGTGGACGGAGAGCATGATAATCGCCATCCCTTTTGGCAGTTGGCTGAGTAGCTCCAGGCCCGAGATATCGGGCATAGAGATATCGCAAATACACACCTGCACGCCGCGCCCCGGTAAACCGGCCAGCGCCTCGCGCCCGGAGCCAAATTCCGCCACAACCTGCAAATCAGCTTCCAGCCCCAGCAGTTGGGCAAAGCCGGAGCGGACGATAGTGTGGTCGTCGATAAGGGCGATGGTGATCATGGGTTTGTCCTGGCGCTAAGGCATGCCTGATAAGCGTAGCGCCATCCGGCAAAAGCGCTTACCTTAACGATAAGCGCTTTGGTGTTCAAGCCTTGAGCGATCAGGCTATGCCTGTCGTGACGGTAAATATCCGGGTGTGCTGCGGTTCTATTTCAATCAAGGTGCCATTGCGTTGTGCCGCCAGGAATCCTTCGGGTCGACAGGTTGCAGGCAAGGCGAATGCCGCAACCTGTTGATCGCCGTTATACAGGATCCATCGCGTCACATAATTCAGCTCCGCGCTGGAGAAGCGTGTAACGAACGTGGTGCCATCAGGTGCGATCATGCTAAATTCCGGCTTATCTGTGTACCTGTCCAGTTGGTCAGCAAAGAAGACAATTTCCGGATCGTAAAAATGCGGTTCATTGAGCCGCGCCAGAGAAGCCTCGCCCTGCACAATCCGCTGATTAAACGCCAGCCATTGCTCAGTCGGCTTAACATGCGCGGGTATCGACTCACGCAGCTTCATGGCCTCATCCGGAATATTCTGGCTGAAGGAGGCTTCCGGTACGTAGGCATAGTTCATATGGCACATGTACTGCAACGGCATTGCCACTGAAGCGAGGTTGGTAACCGCCATCTGAATATCAAACAGCGCGCTCGCTTTGTGCATTACCACCGCAGGATGCGCCTGATAATGATGGCCGAACCCCATCACATACTCATAGCGTCCACCCACGCGCAAATTATCACCCTCCAGCTCCAGCCAGGCTTCATCCATCGCGGCACAAGCCATTTCACCGTGCAAAGGATGTGAATCTTCTGGTGATGGGCAGCCATTAGCCAACAGACCTGAGTGGAAGGCAAAACAACCGTAGGTCGCCACCACTTCCGCCGCCGGTTTCGGCTGACTGAACATGTTACGCATGGTCAGGTCATGGCCATCAAACTGAGCATCCCAGATCATCTGCCCCATCCAGGGCAGAATAACCAGATGTCCACGACTGTTTTCTACCTTCAGCCCTTCCACTCCGCTGGCGTAACGAAATGCGGTAACCGTGAAATCGCTATTCTTCAGTAAGATTCGCGGATGCTCTGCAAAGAGTTCTCGCCACAGCGTTATACGTGTTGTCATGATCGCTCTCCTCAGGAAACTGTCGCTTCAGCCAGGTTGTTGCGCACTTTACTTTCACGCCAGAAGTAGATGCCGACGTACACGAAACAGAGCATGGAAACCAGGAACGAAAGTTGTAATGAATGGAACATATCAGCCACATAGCCCTGAATCGCCGGAACCACCGCCGCGCCGACAATCGCCATAACAATGACGGCACCTGCCATTTCGGTATGTTCGTTATCCACGGTATCAAGCGTACCAGCATAGATTGTCGCCCAGCAGGGTCCAAACAGGACACTCACCAGCACTGCGACATACACAGCGCTGAAGCTTGGCGCCAGTGCAACATAGACGAGGAACAGGGCACCAATGATGGAATAGAGAATCAGCACTTTTTCCGGATTGAAGCGCGTCATCAAAATGTTGGCGATAAACTTGCCGATAAAGAAGCAGGCGAAGCTATAGACCATGAAGGTTGAGGCGTCGCGCTCGTTGATATCACCTAATTCCAGTGCCAGACGGATGGTAAATGACCACACCGCGACCTGCATCCCCACATAAAGAAATTGCGCCACAATTCCACGACGGAAACGGGCATTGCTGGCCAGATAACGCAGTGTATCCATCGCGGACGGGCGTTTACGACTCGTGGTTTGCGCAACTTTACAGGTCGGGAAGCGGGTCAGCAGGAATAACACCATCACCACAACCAGCACCATAATCATGTACTTATATGGCTCAAGAGTATTTTCCAGCATCAACACTTTAAAGTTATGGATCTGCTCGGCGTTCATCCCGGCCATCTGTTTTTCCAGGCTTTCGCCTTCAGAGAAGACCAGATATTTACCCAGCAGAATACCAGCCGCCGCGCCAATAGGATAAAAAGTTTGACTGATGTTCAGGCGTAAAGTGGCATACGCTTTTGGGCCGATCATTGAGCTGTAGGTGTTGGCCGCTGTTTCCAGGAAGCTCAGACCAATCGCAATCGCGAAAATCGCCGCAAGGAACATGGTGTAGGTGGCCATGTGCGATGCCGGGAAAAAGAGCGTACACCCAACGATATAAAGGGTCAGCCCCATTAAAATGGCGACTTTATAACTGGTCTTTTTAATCACCAGAGATGCCGGAATTGCAATTAAAAAATAACCGCCATAAAAGGCACTCTGAACTAATGCCGAGGCAAAGTTGCTGAGTGAAAATACGCTTTTGAATTGCGTAATCAGAATATCATTTAATGCGGCTGCGCATCCCCATAACGGGAATAAACAGGATAACAAAATAAACTGGAACAGAGGGGTCTTATTCAAATAGCCGTCAGGCATCTGAATGATGTTTTTATCGTTCATAGTGCTACCTTTTACAGTGCAGGAGTATTATTCGTTTAAGGTAAGAAACTCATTAAATTGTTCGATGCTTGGATAAGATGATTGAGTGCCTTTCCCGGTAACGCTGAAAGCAGCGAAGAGAGCGGCTTTTTTCATGGCGGCTTCCACATCACCGCTTTGAACGTAATAGTGAGCAAAACAACCGATGAAAGCGTCGCCTGCGCCACTGGTATCGATAGCGTTCACTTTAAACGCCGGAACATGGACTTCCTGGTCACGCGTCATCCACAGCGCACCTTTCTCACCCATGGTGACAATAATATTGTTCAGACCTTTATCAACCAGAGAACGTGCCGCTGCGCGAATATGGTCATAGGTATCTACTGACATACCGGTTAATATTTCCAGCTCGGTTTCGTTCGGCACGAAAAAATCACATTTACAGGCATAAGACATATCTAATTCCCGTAATGCAGGGGCGGGATTTAGTAACACTTCAATACCGTGTTTTTTGCCAAATTCAATCGCGTGATAAACGGTTTCCAGCTGCACTTCCAGTTGCAGGACAATAAGCTGACATTTTTTCAGATCTTCCGCCGCACGATCGATATCTTCCGGGGAGAGAAATTTGTTCGCTCCTTTAATAATCAGGATGCTGTTGCTGGAGTTGGCATTAACAAAGATCGGTGCGACACCGCTGCTGGTGCAGGGTACCTTTTCGACATAGGTGGTATTAATTCCCCAGGATTCGAGATTGCGAATAGTGTTATCCGCAAAAATATCATCACCGACTTTTGTCAGCATCAGCACTTTGGAATTGAGCTTAGCGGCCGCAACGGCCTGATTTGCGCCTTTGCCCCCACAGCCAATTTTGAACGCCGGCGCTTCCAGCGTTTCCCCTTCTTTGGGCATCTGGTTGATGTAGGTGATGAGATCCACCATGTTGGAGCCAATAACCGCGATATCCATTTTACTACCTCTCAGAAACAATCACACAACAATGATATTAAAATAACATTATCATGTTACTTTAGTATCATTTGTGACTAGGATCGCGATTGGAAGATCATTTTATTGTTTATTTATTACGCTAAATGTTGCAGCCCCATCACACTACAAATGATGAAGTTGCTTACAATTGACTGAAAGTTAACTGTATATAATCAATAAAACGTGAAAAAACACGCTTTTATTTCCGAATAGTCAGACGTATAGTAATGCGGCAATGCCATGTTCTCAGAAACACAAAAATGTTACTGAAAGAACATAGAAACATGATTCGTGGAGAAGCACATGGAAACTAAGCAAAAAGAACGTATTCGACGTCTGATGGAATTGTTGAAGAAGACCGACCGAATCCATCTGAAAGAGGCGGCACGAATGCTGGAAGTTTCCGTGATGACTATTCGTCGGGATCTCAGTCAGGATGACGAGCCGTTACCACTCACGCTGCTCGGTGGTTACATTGTGATGGTGAACAAACCTGCTGCCATCGTTAACGCGCCACTCCCCGTGCAAAAACAGCATCACCGCGACGATTTACCGGTTGCCATTCTGGCTGCGGGACTGGTAAGTGAAAATGATCTGGTCTTTTTTGATAATGGTGCGGAAATGCCGTTGGTGGTCAGCATGATCCCGGACGATATTTCCTTTACCGGGATTTGCTACTCGCACCGGGTGTTCGTAGCGCTAAATGAAAAGCCCAACGCCACAGCGATTCTTTGCGGGGGGACCTACCGGGCGAAAAGTGACGCCTTTTACGACACCAGTAATCCCTCCCCGCTGGATGCACTCAACCCACGAAAAGTCTTTATCTCCGCCAGCGGAGTCCATGAGCATTTCGGCGTTAGCTGGTTCAATCCGGACGATCTGGCCACAAAACGCAAAGCGATGGAACGCGGATTACGCAAAATTCTGCTGACGCGCCACGCCCTGTTCGATGAGGTCGCCCCCGCCAGCATTGGTCCACTCTCCACCTTTGACGTACTGATAAGCGACCGTCCGTTACCGGCAGATTATGCAACCCACTGCCGGAACGGCTCTGTCAAAGTGATCACCCCGGATTCAGACGGCAACTAACTCACTCAAAGAAGACGGTGATTTTGTTAAACATCGACGGGTCGGATTGGTTGCGGGCGACTTTCACCACATCTTCCAGTTTGTCGATCTGGCTTATCATCTGCTCCAGACGCTGATCGTCGTTGACCAGTAGCCAGATGCGGCTCTTATCGCTGTCCTGAATCGGTAGACAGAGAATGCCTTCCACGTTGAACGCGCGGCGGGCAAACAGCCCGCAGACGTGGGTCATTACGCCCGGATGGTTGCGTACGGTGAGTTCCAGGATTACGTTGTCATGAGTCTGCTGTTGCATGGCTTATTCCCCCACCATTTCAGTGTTTGCCGCACCCGGCGGCACCATCGGGTACACTTTTTCTTCGGCGTCGATACGCACGTGGATCAGCGCAGGTCCAGGCCGATTAATCATTTCCTGCAACGCTGCCTGTGGGTCTGCTTCGTTATTCAAATCACAAGTTTCCAGACCAAAACCAGCTGCGATCTGCATAAAGTTAATCATCCCCGGATAGGTCGCAGCAAAAACACCCTGCTTATAGAACAGGCTCTGCTGCTGATATACCAGACCCAACGCTTCGTTATTCATCAGGATGATTTTAATATCCAGCTGATTTTCGCTGGCTGTCGCCATTTCCTGAATATTCATCATCAGGCTACCGTCGCCGGAGAAGCACAGCACTTTTTTATCCGGGTTCGCCAGCGCCGCGCCAATGGCCGCCGGCAGACCAAATCCCATGGTACCAAGACCGCCAGAGGTCAGCCACTGACGCGGACGGTTCAGCGGGTAGGCCTGCGCCGCCCACATCTGATGCTGCCCGACATCGGTGGTGATAATGGCGTTGTCATCCACGCATGCCGCCACCGCATTGATCAGCCCATAGTGACTGAGCGGGTCGCTTTCCTGCGGAATGGCGCAAGGAAACTCACGTTGTAAATCGGCCACCATCTGATGCCATGCCTCTCGCGGCTGGGCCTCAACCAATGGGATCAGTTGCGCCAGAACCTCATCGACATCCGCCTGAATCGCTACATGCGGCTGTTTGATTTTACCCAGCTCCGCACGGTCGATATCCACGTGGATGATTTTGGCGTTCGGGCAGAACTGTTCGGTTTTACCAATCGCCCGGTCATCAAAACGTGCGCCCAGAACAATCAGTAAATCAGCTTCTTGCAGAATAAAGTTGGTGCTGCGCGCGCCGTGCATACCCAGCATGCCTAACGACAGCGGATGCGTCTTTGGCAGCATGCCCAGCGCCATCAAGGTCATGGTGGTAGGCAGCATGGCTTTTTCGGCTAGTTCACGCACGCGTGCGGGCGCGTTAATCACGCCGCCGCCGAGGTACAGTACCGGACGCTGTGCGGCGTTAATCATGGCTGCGGCATCGCGAATGCTGTCCTGACTGAACGCCGGCGCCGCCATTTTCTGCGCGGGTTCCGGCATCTCTTCAATTTCAAATACGGCGGTTTGAATATCCTTAGGAATGTCTATCCACACCGGGCCTGGACGTCCGGACTGCGCAATGCGGAATGCATCGCTCATGACCTGAGGTAATTCATTGATATGGCGGACCAGATAGTTGTGTTTGGTGATGGGGATAGAAATACCGTAGGTATCGACTTCCTGGAAGGCATCGGTACCGATCATCGAGGCCGGAACCTGCCCGGTGATACACACCAGCGGGATGGAATCCAGACGAGCATCGGCAATCGCGGTAACCAGGTTGGTGGCGCCCGGCCCGCTACAAGCCATACACACGGCGGGTTTACCATCGGTTCGTGCCATGCCTTGCGCGATAAACCCCGCACCCTGCTCGTGGCGCGCCAGGATATGACGGATTTTCGTGCTTTGGCTTAACGCGTCATAGACGGGAAGAATCGATCCGCCAGGGATACCGGTGACTACCTGGATTCCCTGACGTTCCAGGAAATGAACAATGAATTCTGCGCCCGTAAAACGCGTACGCTTGGATGTTATGCCCGAACTTGCCATGCTCCAGTCCTTTTATTCTGGGCCGTTGCTCCGGGCAGGTCTCTTAAACGAAAAACCCCGCCCGGTTTGCGCCGGCGGGGTTTTGGAATCGTGTGTTGATCCGGACCCTACGGCGCATTGCCGACGACCACCACCACACGCACGACGACCGCTGCGCGAGATGGCGCAGTTTTTAGTAGGGTCGCAGTCAGCATGGAAGGGTTCATTAGGGACCTGTCTGTTTGTTGATTAACTGGATTTATACAAACACAGGTTTTTCAGCGTGACAATGGAAAAATTTTCATCTGCACAAAAATGCGTCAACGATCACATTTCGCTATACGATGTTGAAAAACAAAAAACCCCGCCGGAGCGAGGTTCTTTTCAGCGTTGTGCGGTTGGTAGCCGCCGAACACACTGTGTTATGTCAACGAGAAAAGTATACGCGCTCCGCGAAGAACACGCAATTTCGGCACGAATTTTGATGATATTGAGTATGGGCTAATGTTGACGTTACGTCCACAAAATACTGTTAATTTATACAGTGTTTATCTATAATATTCCCGTACACAATGTGTTATGCGGGGGCCGCATCGTAAACCGGCGCATCAAAGTCCTGGCTGAAACGGGTGGTGCCGTCAGCGCCTTCACCCCCGTGCGAGCACACTGTGTTATGTCAACAAAGGTGCTGGCAACAGGCAGCGGCGAGGTACGCCAGCACCGTGCTCCTTGTACCAAAAGGAGAGCGTATGAGCCTCGTGGATATCGCTATTCTTATCCTCAAACTCATTGTTGCAGCACTGCAACTACTTGATGCCGTTCTGAAATACGTTAAGTAATTCAGATTCAAGTCGCACCTAAGGGGAGCGGGTCACACTCCGCTCCCCTTTCACCTTTTCCCAGGTGCTTGTCACGCGTCAATATGTTACGTTTTTATGACATTCTCAGGGAAGAATTCCGCCATGACGCTTTCTGTTTTCTGCATTTTGCTGTTCGCCGCGCTGCTGCATGCCAGCTGGAATGCCATTGTTAAGGCTGGAAACGATAAACTGTACTCGGCGATCGGCGTCAGCGGCTCAGCTGCGATTATGGCTTTAATCTGCTTACCCTTTGCGCCTCAACCTTCTGCCGCCAGCCTGCCGTTTTTGGCTGTCTCTACGGCCTTACAAGTGGTGTACACGGTTCTTGTCGCCAAAACCTATCAGGTTTCGGATATGAGTCTGACCTACCCTTTGATGCGCGGCACCGCACCATTGCTGGTTGCGATTATCAGCGTCCTGTTCCTTGGCGATAGTCTCTCTACGCTTGCCTGGGTGGGGATTGCCACCATCTGCCTGGCTATTCTCGGCATGGCATTTAACGGGCGCAGCAGCTCGCAACGCGGGATCGTACTGGCACTCATTAACGCCTGCTTTATTGCCGGTTACACGCTGGTCGACGGCACCGGGGTACGCTTATCAGAAACCGCGCTGGGTTATACGCTGTGGACCTTCTTTCTGAACGGTTCTTGCCTGCTCACCTGGGCAATGATCGCCAGACGCCGGGAAGCGTCACGCTATCTGGTACAGCAGTGGAAGAAAGGGATTCTTGGCGGGATTGGCACGATGGGTTCTTACGGACTGGCGCTGTGGGCCATGACCCAGGCACCGTTGGCGGTGGTCGCTGCGCTGCGTGAAACTTCCATCCTGTTTGGCGCGCTGCTCGCCTGGCTGTTGCTGAAAGAAAAGGTTGCCGGAGTGCGTCTTGTCGCGGCCGCAGGTATTGCCATAGGCGCGGTTTTGCTACGCTTGTCGTGATCTCTTTGTCTACCTGATGCAATCCGGCAACATTTGTTGCCGTTTTTTGTTTACATTTCCTGCCGTTCCTCGCTTAAACATTCCAGCCTACTATCTGGCCTTCTTTTTCTGTTGTGGTAGATTCCACGCGCATTTACGGGAAAGTGCAGCACCTTATTCTTATTTTTTCACTTTTTGAAAAGTTATCAGCGAAATGAAAAGGCATAGAAGCGTCAATTTGTTGTTGATGTTGGTATTACTGGTGGCGGTTGGACAGATGGCGCAAACCATTTATATCCCCGCGATTGCTGATATGGCGCGTGAACTGAACGTTCGCGAAGGGGCGGTGCAGAGCGTGATGGCCGCCTATCTGCTGACCTACGGCCTGTCACAACTGTTTTACGGCCCACTTTCCGATCGCGTTGGCCGCCGTCCGGTGATCCTCGCCGGGATGTCTATTTTTATGCTGGCCACGTTGGTTGCCATTACCACCCATAGCCTGACGGTACTGATTATCGCCAGTGCAATCCAGGGGATGGGAACGGGTGTCGGCGGTGTGATGGCGCGAACCTTGCCGCGAGACCTGTATGAAGGTACGCAGCTTCGTCACGCCAACAGTTTGCTGAATATGGGGATCCTGGTCAGTCCGCTGCTGGCACCGCTGATTGGCGGTATGCTGGAAACCGTGTGGAACTGGCGCGCTTGTTATATTTTTCTGCTGGTCCTGTGCGCGGGCGTCACGTTTAGCATGGCGCGCTGGATGCCGGAAACGCGCCCGGCAGGCGCGCCGCGTCCACGGCTGATCGCCAGTTACAAAACACTGTTTGGCAACAGCTCTTTCACCTGTTACGTGCTCATGCTGATCGGCGGCCTGGCGGGCGTTGCAGTCTTCGAAGCCTGCTCCGGGGTATTATTGGGCGCAAGGCTGGGTTTAAGCAGCATGGTGGTCAGTATCCTGTTTATTCTGCCTATTCCGGCGGCATTTTTCGGCGCCTGGTTCGCCGGTCGCCCGAACAAGCGTTTCTCAACGCTGATGTGGCAGTCGGTTATCTGCTGTCTGGTCGCCGGTTTGATGATGTGGCTCCCTGGCCTGTTCGACGTGATGAACGTCTGGACGCTGCTGGTTCCCGCCGCGCTGTTTTTCTTCGGCGCCGGGATGTTGTTTCCGCTGGCAACCAGCGGCGCAATGGAGCCTTTCCCGTTCCTGGCGGGCACTGCCGGCGCGCTGGTCGGAGGATTACAAAACATTGGTTCCGGCGTGCTGGCATGGTTCTCTGCGATGCTGCCGCAGACCGGACAAGCCAGTCTGGGCCTGTTGATGACCCTTATGGGGCTGCTGATTTTTGTGTGCTGGCTTCCGCTGGCGTCACGCGTGTCGCATCAGGGGCAGGCGGTTTAAGCGCATGATGGCCCGGTTTATCGCCGGGCTTGTCACATTCAGGCGCAATCATCGTCGTCAGCAACGGCTCAAGTGCCGGACGCCAGGCTCCCTCCTCGCCATCATAGAACTGCGTATCCGCATTGATAGCATAGGGAATCTTCGCTTTCTTCAGCTCACACGCCATAAAACGGGCGAAGGCCATTTGCGCAGCAGATGGCCCATTTTTAATGGTTTCTCCCGGCGACCAGCCGCCTACCCAACTCACGTGACCGGTTTTCTGCTGCCAGCGAATGGCGGTATTGATACGGGCGCGAATAGCCGTCTTTTCCGCTGCAGTCCCTGACGTCCATGGGTATTTGCCGTTATTTTTCAGCGGCCCCCACGGGAAGATGTGCCATTCGGCCAGCACGGTATTCTGGCTTTGCGGCGGCAACTTCAGGTTCGGCAGCTCTTCCGGCGCGGCACGCAGTCGCGGCGCGATGAAGATCATCCGTTGCGGGTCAATAGTGTGGATGGTGCGAATCGTTTTGTCATACACCCGGTTGAGCGATGCCTGATTATGGTTGAGCTTATCCGCAGGTTCATAAATCAGGTCAAAACCCAGTAGCGGCGAACGTTGACCAAAGTAATGCGCCACCGCCACCCACCAGTTAACCACCTCTTTTTCATTACCGGCGCTGGGGTCTTGTTTATATTCATCCGCCTGGTAAGCAATAATCGGGATTACGCCATACTGCTCGCAGGCTTCGACCAGCTTGCGCAGATGAATTAGTCTGGCTTCTGTCGGTTCTCCCGCCACGCGGATACGCACATGAGAAATGCCTTTCGCCCTGAAATCCCGCACCACCAGCGGATCGAACTCACGGATGCCACGCTCGGTTCGCGCCCAATCTACGTCCATCCCGACCCCAAGCTGCTGCGCATACGACGCCGCCGTCAGCGCTGGTGCTGCTGCACACACGGTGGCGCTGGCGAAGAGCAACAGGGAAACAATCGACTTTAACACGCTCGTCCTTACGCAAATCATCAGGAGTGATATCACGTATTTAGCATGCTTTTTCACTTTCCGTGTAGAGAGAAAGCGTAAAAAATATGCATGGCCCGCTTATTTAACCTGCTCCTGTAGCCAGCCAATAAATGCCTCGATTTTCGGCCACTGCCTGCCGGGCAGCGTGGTGATGTAGTAATGCTGATGGCATTTCAGCGCCATATCGCCAAAAGGCGCGACCAGCTCTCCGCTATCGAGGCGTTTTTGCACCAGCCTTTTACGGCCCATCGCTACGCCGATGTGATTCATTGCCGCAATCACCGCTAAATCAGAACGATCGAAACCAATGCCCGACGATGTTGGCAAATTTACCGCAAAATGCTGCGCCCAGCTGTGCCATTCATCGGTCCCGGAGTCGTTACTCCACGCCTGCCTGTCGTGCAGCAACGTACAGTGCGGCAGATTCACCAGCGAGCCAGTGAGACCATAACGAGAGGCATAGTCCGGGCTGCATACCGGCAGGATCTCTTCATCCATCAGAAAATGGTGTGTGAGCTGGGCGGAGGGCGCATCGTCAAAATAGATCGCCAGATCGATTCCGGCACGCTGCAGGTTGACGTTGTCATTCCCGGTCAGCATGGTCAGCGAAATCGACGGATAGCGACGGGTGAAGTCGCCGAGCGCCGGAACCAGCCAGCACTGGGCGATGGAGGGCCGTGAGTACACGGTGAGCGTTCCCGACAGCTCCTGATTTTTGATATCAAGGATTTCCTGGTTGAGTGTGTCCAGCGACGATTTCAGTGCCCAGAACACCCGTTTACCCTCGTGGGTCAGTTCCACTTTGCGGTGAGAACGGACAAACAGCTGAATACCCAGTTCATCTTCCAACTGATTTATGCGATGGCTGACGGCGCTGGGGCTCAATGACAGCTCGTCTGCCGCCAGCGCAAACGACTGATGCCGGGCCGCCACTTCAAAAGTATACAGCTTTGACAACTGCCAGCCGTTGAGCAGCCGGTTTCTGACTTCGCGTAGGGGATCCATTCTCACCTCCTTTCCTTCTGATTCATGCGCTGAAGTGTAAAAAAGTTCGCTGCAAAAATCAGCTCAAAGGTGAATCAGAGTGAACCATATCGCATAAACAAAGCGCAATTAGACATAAATCACTCATTTGATGCAATCTGGCTCATGTGAAGGGGGATTTATATCGTTTGTCAGACCATGCCTTATTTTTGTCCAATAACCCTATATTAATCACAGGGCAAGGTGAGTTATGCACTCTCAAATCTGGGTTGTGAGCACGCTGCTGATAAGCATCGTGTTAATCGTTTTGACCATCGTGAAGTTCAAATTCCACCCGTTTCTGGCGCTACTGTTAGCCAGCTTCTTCGTGGGTACGATGATGGGCATGGGGCCGTTGGATATGGTCAATGCCATTGAGAGTGGCATCGGCGGTACGCTGGGCTTCCTCGCCGCGGTTATCGGCCTTGGGACCATTCTGGGCAAAATGATGGAAGTGTCCGGCGCAGCCGAACGCATTGGCCTGACGCTACAGCGCTGCCGCTGGCTTTCCGCTGATGTCATTATGGTGCTGGTCGGGCTGATTTGCGGGATCACGCTGTTTGTTGAAGTCGGCGTGGTACTGTTGATTCCGCTGGCTTTTTCGATTGCCAAAAAGACCAATACTTCACTGCTGAAGCTGGCAATCCCACTGTGTACGGCGCTGATGGCGGTGCACTGTGTGGTGCCGCCGCATCCGGCCGCCCTGTTCGTGGCGAATAAGCTGGGCGCAGATATTGGCAGCGTAATTGTTTACGGTTTACTGGTGGGCTTAATGGCCTCGCTTGTCGGCGGGCCGCTGTACCTGAAATTCCTCGGTAACCGTCTGCCGTTTAAACCGGTGCCGGCTGAATTTTCCGACCTGAAAGTGCGCGACGAAAGTACGCTGCCGTCGCTGGGCGCAACGCTGTTTACCGTCCTGTTGCCGATTGGCCTGATGCTGGTCAAAACCGTTGCTGAGTTGAACATGGCGAAAGGCAGCACGCTGTATACGCTGCTGGAGTTTATTGGTAACCCGATCACCGCGATGTTTATTGCCGTCTTCGTGGCCTACTACATTCTCGGTCTGCGTCAGCACATCGGCATGGGCACGCTGCTGACCCACACTGAAAACGGGTTTGGTTCGATTGCCAACATTCTGCTGATTATCGGCGCAGGCGGCGCATTCAACGCTATCCTCAAGAGCAGCGGGCTGGCGGATACCCTCGCGCTAATCCTTTCAAACATGCATATGCACCCGATTCTGCTGGCGTGGCTGGTGGCATTAATTCTGCATGCTGCAGTGGGTTCCGCCACGGTCGCGATGATGGGCGCCACGGCAATCGTAGCGCCGATGCTGCCGCTCTACCCTGACGTTAGCCCGGAGATCATCGCCATTGCGATTGGTTCCGGCGCCATTGGCTGCACGATCGTCACAGATTCCCTCTTATGGCTGGTCAAGCAATACTGCGGCGCTACCCTGAATGAGACGTTTAAATACTATACGACCGCGACATTTATCGCGTCCGTTATTGCACTGGCTTGCACATTCCTGCTTTCCTTTATTATCTAAGCGCGAAGAGACTGACTATGGAAAACATTCAAACACTTATCGCCCAGTATCCTTTAGTGGAAGATCTGGTGGCTCTCAAAGAGACGGCCTGGTTTAACCCTGGCACCACCTCTCTTGCGGAAGGTTTACCCTATGTTGGCCTGACCGAACACGATGTTCAGGATGCCCATGCCCGGCTGACGCGCTTCGCGCCATATCTGGCGCAGGCATTCCCGGAAACCGCAGCTACTGGCGGCATTATCGAATCCGAGCTGGCCGCAATCCCGGCGATGCAAAAACGGCTGGTAAAAGAGTACGGGCAGCCTATCCGCGGCGAAATCCTGCTGAAGAAAGACAGCCACCTGCCGATTTCCGGCTCAATTAAAGCGCGTGGCGGCATTTATGAAGTCCTGACCCACGCGGAAAAACTGGCGCTGGAAGCCGGTCTGCTGACGACAGAAGATGATTACAGCATTCTGCTTTCACCTGAATTTAAAAAGTTTTTCAGCCAGTACAGCATCGCGGTAGGCTCCACCGGCAACCTCGGGATGTCTATCGGCATCATGAGCGCCCGTATCGGCTTTAAGGTAACAGTGCATATGTCCGCCGACGCCCGTGCGTGGAAAAAAGCCAAACTGCGCAGCCACGGCGTGACGGTCGTCGAATATGAAGAAGATTACGGGGTGGCGGTTGAACAGGGCCGCAAAGCGGCAGAGTCCGATCCGAACTGCTTCTTTATCGATGATGAAAACTCCCGCACGCTGTTTTTAGGTTACGCGGTGGCTGGTCAGCGTCTGAAGGCGCAGTTCGCGCAGCAGGGTCGCGTGGTGGATGCCGATCATCCGCTGTTTGTCTACCTGCCGTGCGGCGTCGGCGGCGGCCCTGGCGGGGTAGCGTTTGGTCTGAAGCTGGCATTTGGCGATAACGTGCACTGCTTCTTCGCCGAGCCAACCCATTCACCGTGCATGCTGCTGGGGATTTATACCGGGCTGCACGATACCATTTCCGTGCAGGATATTGGCATCGACAACCTGACGGCAGCGGATGGGCTGGCGGTGGGGCGCGCGTCCGGATTTGTTGGCCGGGCGATGGAACGTCTGCTCGACGGTCTGTACACCCTGGACGATCAGACGATGTACGACATGCTGGGCTGGCTGGCGCAGGAGGAAGGGATTCGCCTTGAGCCTTCGGCGCTGGCAGGAATGGCCGGTCCGCAGCACGTTTGCGGCTCAGTTGACTATCAACAGATGCACGGCTTCAACGCGGACCAGCTCAACAACGCCACGCATCTGGTGTGGGCGACCGGCGGCGGCATGGTACCAGAAGCCGAAATGGCGCAGTATCTGGCCAAAGGGCGCTAACGCCGCTGAGCTTAACGCAGCATCGCCATCAATTCCATCGGTGAGCGATGCTGCTTAAGCAGATCGCGCATCACGCGCATATGCGGGGCGGTGTGGTTGAAGAAAGCCTGATATCCTGTACACAGCACGCCCTTTCCATTCTCCTCGCGATACGCAGGACAATCGCCATGGTAGTACTGAAACAAAGAGCATGCCTGACAGCGCGTATTCTGCAGTGTCATCGTCTGGCATTCAAACAGTGCCGTCCGACCACACCACTGGCGTAGCGTATTATCGAAAAGCTGAATAGATATTTGATTAATATCTTCACGTACCCAAATATCAAATATCGCAATTAAAAATCGTCCCCACTCCTCCGGTGTCACTGAATCTTCAGTCAGGTAACCTGAACCATCGCGCTTAATCAAAGGCGTAAACTGTACGAGGCGAACTTTTCCTTGTTGCAAACCACGGTACAATTCAACCGGTTGTAAACTTTTCTGGTGGTCAATCACCATTTCTAAAACGTCATCACTAACATCCATGTTCTCACATCCTGTCATGCAAAATTCTCGATAAATACGATAAGTTGGCGAACATGCGTTACAGCAAACAGTATTGCGAGGGATAACACCGCGAGGGAGATCATAAATTTGTCACGCACCGCGCGAGATTCAGAAAAATCACTATCATTCACATCCATGAGATTACGACTGCGGGTGTAACGCCAGAGAATAATCGCCACCAACGTCAGTATGACGATCGATATCCAGAACAGCGCTCCAGCCTGATGCCAGTTGTGCTTAATCGCCAACGCCATTAACGCGCCATAACCCAACAACGTACGAAACCAGGCCAACGATGTGCGCTCCGGTTGTAGCCCCGGATCGGCGATACGTCGCGATTTACGGCTATCCGGCATACAGCACCAGCGCCATAACTATCACCGCTACAATCGTCAGCATTGCACTGATAATGAGCAGACTGTGGGTGTAAGGCAAATCCTCTTTCAGGCGCATCGCCTTTTCATTACGCAACCAGCGCAAATAACCATAAATAGCCAGACCGCCGGCAAACAGACACAGCAACAGGGCCAATACTTCGCGAATAACCGGCGTGGCGAAATCCGGAGCCAGTTGATCCAAACCAACGCCAGCGGCCAGAAACCCTAACGCGGTACGGATCCATGCCAGAAATGTGCGTTCATTTGCCAGCGAGAAGCGGTAATCCGGCGCTTCCCCAAGGCGGGAAATCTTCATGACGGCTCCTTCAATGTTGTTGTCTGGTTGTTATACCGGAACAGTTCAGGAGAGGGAACGTAATGTAATGAGACAATGGAAAAGAGAGATGTGGCGAATAGCGACTTGCATCGTATCCGACCTACAGAAGATGCAGGCCGGACACGCGTTCTTTAACCCAGCCCCCAGAAGAGCACCGCCAGCAGCTGTGGGGTGATAATCCTCAGGAACATCACCAGCGGGTAAACTGTAGCATAGGAGAGCGCCGCCGCTCCGCTGGTGGCATGCAGGTTGTTAGCAAACGCCAGCGCGGGGGGATCGGTCATCGAACCCGCCAGCATACCGCACAGCGTCAGATAGTTCATTTTGGCGAAGATACGCGCCAGCAGTCCCACGGTAATCAGCGGAATGGCGGTAATAAAAATACCGTAGCCCACCCAGCTCAGGCCATCGCCCTGCGTCAGGGTATCGACAAAATCACCGCCTGACTTCAGACCAACTACCGCCAGAAACAGCACAATACCCAATTCTCGCAACGCCAGGTTAGCGCTGGGAGGCATAAACCAGTACAGCTTACCAATGCTGCCGATACGCCCAAGAATTAAGGCCATGATCAGTGGTCCACCGGCCAAACCCAATTTTAACGCTACCGGGAAACCCGGGATGAAAAGCGGGATGGAACCCAATAGGACACCCAGTCCAATACCGATAAATACCGGCAGCATCTGCACCTGTTGCAGTTTTTGCTGCGCGTTGCCGACAACATTGGCAACGGCATCAATGGACGCGGGACGCCCCACCAGATTGAGGATATCCCCGAATTGCAGGCTGGCATCGCTGCTGGCCACCAGCTCAACGCCCGCACGGTTCAGACGGGAGATAACCACGTCATAACGTTCTTTAAAATGCAGGTCGCGGATACGTTTACCCAGCACCTGTTCATTAGTCACCACCACGCGTTCAACGCGTAAATCAGTACCTCGCGTCGACAGCGATGTGTCCACCTCCTGCCCAATCACCACCTGCGCGTTGTGCAGGTCACCTGGCTGACCGACCAGGTGTAGCAGGTCGCCCATCTGGATAATCGTCCCTGGCGATGGCACCATCAATGTCTCTTCACGCTTCAGACGCGAGCAGATGATTTTATCGCTGTTCAGAATTGGGACATCCTGAATCGCCATATTGTTGAGGTTCGGGTTTTCCACGCGGATGTTCATCGTCTGAATCAGCGCGTGTCCGTTGGTCAACGTGGATTCATGCTGCTGAGCTTCAGCATCGACGTTAACGCGGAAAATAAGGCGCATCAGCCACATCGTGAGCAAAATACCGCAGATACCAAAAGGATAAGCCATGGCATAGCTCATCCCCATCTGGTCTACAATATCTGCTGGCGTCCCCAGATCGCGCAGAATTTGCTGCCCCGCCCCCAGCGCCGGCGTATTGGTGACCGCGCCGGAGAAGATCCCCAGCACCACCGGAAGGGGAATGGCAAAAATCTTATGCAGGATCGCGGTGACCAGCCCCCCCATGATGACAATCAGTACGGCAAACAGATTCAGCCGCAGCCCGGAAACGCGCAGTGACGCAAAAAAGCCCGGCCCCACCTGAATACCGATGGTGTAAACGAAAAGAATCAGGCCAAATTCCTGAATAAAATGCAGCATGTCGCCGCTCAGGGTCATCCCTGCCTGATCGACAAAATGTCCGACGATAATACCGCCGAACAGCACCCCTCCGATGCCAAAACCAACGCCACGTATTTTTATGTTGCCGATCCATAATCCGACAACCGCCACCAACGCCAGAACGCTGACCGTCAATGCTATATCACTCATTATCCTGTTCCCTGTGAATAACATTTCATTTAACGAGGATTATGACTGAACCGTTCAGGCATGAATGCAGAGTGGCGCACATTATCATGCTACAGAGCGCCTATAAGCGCTTAAGAAGGGCGTTATTTAGCGTTTTTCTTCACGTCGATTTGTAGTTGCTGAATGCTTTTTTCTGGCAATGGCAGCGCTTCCGGCATCGTGCCACCCAGTTCATGAATCGCTCGCTGATCTAAACCACCATAAAGCCCCTTGTAACCATGGTTTTGAAAGATAGCAAAATCGAAAGCGGTCTCTACGCCAGCAAGTTGTGCGGTTTCAACCAGATGCTTATTGTGTTCTTTTAGTTCATTGCGTAAGAACAAACGCTTTTCATCCTCACGCAGAGATTTAAAAGCAGCATCATCGGCCAACTCCTGACGTCGGGTTTGAATGGCAAAGTAGGTTTGCCCGGCCGCGATAACAGGTTTCGCGGGATCACCATTTTGCACGGCCAGATAACAGGCGTAGCGGGAGAGTTTTACGTCTTTTAATTCCCGACTAGCTCCTGACCCAATTCGTACCATTGCGAGGATCTCCTCGAAATGGTCACTCTCTAATTGACCACTGGCTACACATGACTCCGCAGCTTTCTTTATCACAGGTAGAAAATGTCGGTACTCTGAATATTCAAGAATCTTAGCTAATTCCCGGGCAGACCAATATTCGATCCCAGCATCATCAAACTGTTTCATAGCTTCAAATGGTTGATGTTCACTCATAAAAACATTCCTTCGTTAAGAGTATTGGTACTGGATATTTTTACAGTGACACATTCGTTACAACAAGACAGTTTCATGTGTGCTGACGCACAAAAAAGCCCCGTCATTTCTGGCGGGGCAAAGGCATGGAGCTATTTAGCTATTTAATGCGGGACGTTCGCTGATGGCGATACGTTGTGGAGCAATGGTTTCAGGTTCATTACGGGTCAAATCGATATGCAGCAAGCCGTTAGTAAAGCTTGCGCCTGAGACCTCCATATTTTCAGCCAGCGTAAAGCTCAGACTGAACGGCTGAGTAACCAGCCCCTGGTGCAACCATTTTGTCTCTTTTTCCGGCTGCTGCGGTGTACCTTTCACGGTCAGGCGTGTGCCCTCCAGTTGAATATCCAGATCTTGCTGGCGGAAACCGGCTAACGCAAGGGTAATGCGGTAGTGGTTATCATCGCTCTTTTCGATGTTATAGGGTGGGAAGCTCTGGCTTTCACCGGCGTTTTGTAAGGCATTGGCCAGTTTGTCAAAACCGATCCATTGACGCAGCAGTGGGGATAAATCGTAGTTACGCATAATAATCTCCTTCTAAGAAGCGAGTAGGTACCTTTCGGCTCCCTGACGGCAAGCCGATTGCTTAGCAGGGCCGCCTGAAGCGGCCCACAGAATTAGTTGATTTCGATGCGGCGCGGTTTGTTCGCTTCGGGAATAACGCGCTCAAGATCGATGTACAGCAGACCATTCACCAGGTTTGCGCCGCGAACATGAATGTTCTCCGCTAACTGGAACTTACGTTCGAAGTTGCGCTCGGCAATACCCTGATACAGGTAAGTACGTTCTTTTTGCTCATCCGCATGAGCGCCTTTTACCACCAGCAGATTGTCCTGAGCGGTAATTTCCAGCTCGCTTTCAGCGAAACCGGCAACAGCAATCGCAATGCGGTAATGGTTTTCGTCTACCAGCTCAACGTTGTACGGAGGGTAGCCGCCATTACTCTGGCTCTGGTTGTTTTCCAGCAGGTTAAACAGACGGTCAAAACCAATAGCAGAACGGTACAGCGGGGATAAATCAAAGTTACGCATAATCAATAGCTCCTGAAATCAGCGAGAATGTGAGACCTTCCATCATGGACAGGTCAGGTAGCCAGGACACCCATCAGGCATGCCCTTCTGTTGTCTACATCCTAAAAATGGGTCTTAAAACAAACTTTTCAAGCGTATTCATCTGACTTTTTTTGCAGTTTGTTGTCTATTGCATACACTGGGGAGAGCAGTTGTTATCGATAAATCGCGATAGCCGCCACAGTGCGACGAAATGGTGATGTTATTTTCGCAACGGATCGCTTTAACTCATCATGCAAACACGATGAAAACAGATGAATAAATGATGATAAAAAAAATGTTGGTAACACTGACAATGTGCAGCGGGATGGCGTTTTTGAGCGGCTGTTCCAGCATAATGTCACATACCGGAGGCAAGGAAGGGACGTATCCTGGCACACGCGCCAGCGCCACCATGATAAGCGAAAGTGATACGAATTGGGGGACGAAGTCGCTGGCGATTCTGGATATGCCTTTTACGGCGGTGCTTGATACCGTATTGCTTCCATGGGATCTCTTTCGTAAAGATAACTCGGTGAGATCCCGCGTAGAAAAGAGCGAGGAGAGAACCCAGGCCACGAACGCCGTTCTCCCCCCGGCGAAAATGCCTGCTCCTTAATTAACGCCCTGTTTCAGTCATCCACAATTGGCGGAAACCTTCGACGTCTTCCATCCACGCAACCCGTCGCCCATCAGGAGAGAAGACGACCGCATCGGCCGAGGGCGGGTTGCCGTGACGCTCCGTTAAAAAATCAATCTCTCCCGTCTGAGCATCACAACAGGCGATTCTGTTTTCCAGCACAAACCCCAGCCATTTCCCCGACGGATGCCAGTTGAATGCTGACTGAATACTCGTGGCGCAGCAGGTAAGCTGACGCGGCTCACCACCCTGTGGTGAAATTAACCACAGCTGCACAACGCCATGGTTATCGCGCATTAAAAACGCAATTTCAGACGCCTGTGGATTACTGCGCACCCAGTGGCGCGGCTGATTCACCAGCCCCGGAAAGGCGCGCTCATGAGTAAACGTCAGACGGCGTTGGTGAATGCCGGATGGCGGCGCAGGCATTGTCGCCTCTGTGCCCTCCAGCGGAGCATCGCCCGGCTGTTTCCAGCCGCTTTCATTCTGAGGCAAATCAACAATAAACAGCTCCGGCACTTTCTCACCGGTCACTGACAACGTATCGCCGATAAACGCCAGTGTGCTTTCGCCCACCCAACCTTCTTCATAGGCGCGGTTTATCTCATCGCTCCCCGGTTTTGGCGCAGGTGTCGTTTGACTCACCAGCACGCACCAGCGGCTCCCGCTATATTCACGTGGATGCTGCGCGGATACGTTCACCGGACCATACGGCGCAGCCACGCCGACGTTACGTAAATCCAGCGCCGGAGAGCGTTCATGCAGCACATGGTCGTTATAAGTGAAACTGACAAACTCACCGCTCGGGCTAAAGACATGCACATGACTGCCGCCACGTAACGCACCAGGCGTGTACGGCGCGGTGATATCCATTGCATCCAGGTTAGTCACCTCAGCCTGCGAAACAATTACTCCACGGCGATGATGAAAATCGTAATCCCATGTTTCATCAGGATTTTCTGGTCCATGAATAAAAACATACTTTTCCGACTTTGGATGAACGGTCACCACGCCAACATGTGCCCCTTGAGTGGCCCGGTAAATCACCTCCAGTTCGCCAGTATGAACATTGACGCGTTCAATCGTTTCCCCCGTAAAAGAGGCACCGGAAGGACGCACGTCGAAGACCAGCCAGTTACTGTCCGGGGTCCAGGTATTGATATTGGTAAGCTGATGATTACGCGGCGTAAAGGTGATTTGCTTCATGGGATGCCCTGATACAAGACGATTTAAGCAATCATACTTCACAAGCACTTCACTTTCAGGCTTTAGCGTATGTCCATCTTCATTTTTTGCGGACAGAAAGATGGAACATTTTGACGTAGCGATTATCGGATTAGGCCCGGCAGGCGCAGCGCTGGCGCGACAGTTGAGCGGAAAAATGCACGTGATTGCATTGGATAAAAAGCGCCAGTGCGGCAACGAAGGATTCACGAAACCCTGCGGCGGGCTGCTGGCCACGGATGCTCAGCGTTCGTTTATCCGCGACGGGATAACCTTGCCCGTTGATATCATCGCCAACCCACAGATTTTTAGCGTTAAAACGGTTGATGTTGCAGCCTCTCTGACCCGTAACTACCAGCGCAGCTACATTAACATCAATCGCCATGCGTTTGATTTATGGATGAAATCTCTCATTCCTGAAGAGGTGCAGGTGTACCACGATAGTCTGTGTCGCAAGATCTGGCGCGAAGGCGATAAATGGCATGTTATCTTTCGCGCCGACGGTTGGGAGCAGAAGATCACCGCGCGTTATCTGGTGGGCGCCGACGGCGCGAATTCACTGGTACGCCGTCATCTCTATCCCCAGCACCAAATCCGTAAATATGTGGCAATTCAACAATGGTTTGCGGAAAAACATCCCGTGCCGTTCTATTCCTGTATTTTTGATAACGACGCAACCGACTGTTATTCATGGAGTATCAGCAAGGATGGTTATTTTATCTTTGGCGGCGCCTACCCAATGAAGGACGGCCAGGCACGCTTTGACGAACTAAAAGAGAAGATGGAAGCGTTCCATTTCCAGTTCGGCAAACCGGTGAAAAGCGAAAAATGTACGGTGCTGTTCCCATCACGCTGGAAAGACTTCGTCTGCGGTAAGGACAATGCGTTTTTGATTGGCGAAGCGGCCGGATTTATCAGCGCCAGCTCGCTGGAAGGAATTAGTTACGCGCTTGATAGTGCAGAAATCCTCAAATCAGTATTAATACGGAATAGAAAGGATATGAATCTCGCATACAGGAATGCCACTCGCAAGCTACGTCTTAAACTGTATGGCAAGATCCTTAAAAGCCGCATATTAACAGCGGCGTGTATCCGGAAATGGATAATGCAAAGTGGCGTTGCGCATATCCCCCTGACAGGGTCAGAAAAACATCCGCCAATGAAGTTCTGGTGGAGGTTTTTAATAAAGGAATGAATGTTCACCCACTTTCGACAGATTATCGCTATCACCTGCAAGCGTAGCCAGCGCAGGGAAATTAGCTTCGCTATACCAGGATTGTGGTAAAGGTAGCCGCGCCATGTGACTTCCGGGTCGGAGTTGAAGTTGTGCCAGCGTATCAAGGGAGTAATTTCGCCAGTGATGCGGCAGCGACAGGCGTAGCGGCACGGCTTTTTCGCCCGGCACTGGCGTTGGCAAACGCGAATCACTCACATCGTAGTTTCTGTGCAGCACCAGATATTTCTCCGGCACCCGACGCTGGCTGTTCCACCACTTGCCATCCAACATATCAAACTGAAAACGGGTTATTGTTTCAGGCTTAGCTCCCAACTGCATCAACGCCTGATACAGTGCCTTGTTCATTGCTGCATCGTACATTTCTGATGTTGCCAGTTGCCCATCAAGGATCAGCGACACCGCAATTCTTGCCCCCAACAGGTTGGAGTAGAGATCTTCCGGTGAAAATGCGGAAACTTCCTCAGAAAATCCAGGAACTGACTCAAAACCGTACCATTGTGCAATTTCATGCCAGGCCGCGAGCTGAAAGGCCAGATGCGCTGCCAGCCAGGCAGCTAATGCGTAACGATCGCCTGCCGTTTCAGGTGGCGTAAAGGCATTAAAAACAATATGCCGCTCCGTGAGCTCATCTTCCAGACGCAGCGTAAAAGGCTGGCCTAACCGTGGAAGTAGATGGCTAAAAAGCCAGACCGTCATATCTGCGGTATCTCTTACATGCGCGGTATCGATAAAACCGCCGCGTGAAGTATACACAATGCCATTGTGTTCATGCCCGATACCGGCCAGATTCACTAACCCTAACAGCAGGCTGTCGTTATAGCGATGCTCGCCAATACCGTCAGCCGCAACGACGTTATCAAGTTCATAAAACGGTACCGGCATATCCAGCACCTGCGCGTGCAGGTCGTAACCAAAAGCACAGCACGGACGTAACCCTTGAGGCGCGGGGAGCGGCGAAACAACTGGCCAGGCGGTGCTTTCGGCCTTGTCATCTTCATTTACCAACTGCAAAGGTACAGGTATCGCAGCATGGACCCCGATCGTTGCCAATAACAAGGTCGTCATCAGCAGCACTTTATTGATCAAAACGCCTCTCCTACCTGAAAATAAAAACCGCTGCTCCCTTTGCCAATGCCATAATCCAGACGCACATTCACCCGCGGCTTAAATTCAAAACGATACCCCACCCCCGCCGAGGGTAGCCAGCGTCCATCATCCAGCGCGCTAAATGATGGCCCCATCGTCCCTGCGCCCAGCCAGCCGACCACGCCATGCCGCCAGTCAAGTTTGCGGCGATACTCTACCTGCCCGCTGACGGCGTTTTTATCGCGATAGCGTCCTTCGTAATAGCCACGCATCCGCTGATTGCTTCCGAGCAGCGGCATCATGCTCCACGGTACATCACCCTGAGTAAACGCACCGTCCATCTCCCAGGCAAGCACATTCGTCTCGTCCAGAGAGTGGTAGCGGCTGTAGTGCAACTGGTATTCATCAAATCGGGTATCGCTCCCTACATCGGGCGTATAGCGGGTATAGCGTACGTCGGCATATTGTCCCTGGCGCGGGTTAGGAACAAAGTCACGGTCGTCCCAGCTAAGTTCTACACTGCTACCGGAACTCAACACCGACGCACCCTGCCCGGTATTCTCAATTTTTGGGGGATCATTGTCATCCATTTGCGCAGCATGCTGTGCGTTCAACGACCAGCCGAGTCCCAGATAGACATTAGGCGCTACCCGTCGATACAACGTGGGGCGTACATCCAGCACCTGTGCCGTATATTGCTGTTTCTGGCTGTCTTTATCTCCTGCGCTAAAACCCTGTCCCCAGTAATAAGTTGGGGTATCTGTTAATGCGCCATTGATAAAAAAACGCCAGCGATCGTCGGCAAAAAAGGCGTAATTTTGCATTGTGACGCCGAAAGCACCCGTTGAGCTAAAGTAACCGCTGAGGGTCAGCGTCGAATTCTGACTCACCGTGTCGTTTGGGTCCGGGCGATACATCCCCACCACCGCCGTGCCGATCCCCAGTCCCAGTTCGGGAGTGTAGAAAGGCCCTGGCATTACCCCCCAATCGATACCTTTGCTGGCATTAAAGTTATCGCTGGCGCCCAGTGTATTCAGCCAGCCGTCAACTTCTTCACGGCTGGGGAGCGCGGCCTGCGCCGCCGTTCCCAACAGGCTGAATGCACAGAGCAAAAACAGACGAGTCAAACTATTCAAAAGCGATACTCACCGGCGACAAAGAAGCTATTACGCTCAGCAAAACCAATTTCAGAGGTGATATTAAAGTTGCGTGTCAGCTCATACTGCGCGCCGACCAGGACGTTCCATGGGGATTGCAAATGCTGTTTAACGTCGAAACGGCCATCATGTTTCTGGTTTGCCCAGTTCACCATATTCTGCAGAGTTGAGGACGGCATAGTCAGATCGCTAAGGCTCCCCTTGAACTCCTGCTGCACGTCTTGATACATACTGCCAACCCACAGATTCAGCTTACCGGACGGCATGTGCAGAGTCTCCACGCCGGGAGTAATAAAGCGATAGCCTATGCGCGGAGAGAGAGTATAGGCGTTAATACTGCCATCCAGAATATCGAACCGCGTCTGAGTATAGTTGGCATCAAAAGCCGTAAACCAGTTACCCACACCGCCAACAAGAGTCGTCCCCACACCGTAAGTTGTGCCTTTAAAGTCGAGCTGAAACGCCAGATTCTGCAACTGGTCGCTTATTTTCTTAACTGGATTACCTTTGGGGCCCAGCACATCCACGCCTATTTGAGAAACGGAGTGACCGTCGGTATAGCCCACCAGGCCATAGACGTTCATAAACGGCAGCAACCAGGCATCCAGTTTTAGGGTTTCTGTTTTGCTTCTCTCGCGGGTATTACCAACGTTGATTTTAAAGGCGTTATCTAAAGGAATAGAGCTTTTTCCTAAATACAAACCATTAAAGTTAATACTGTCTACATTAATATTCTGCCTGATATTCATGTAGTTAATATTCACACCAAACGGCTCAGGCAGGTCGTAGCCACGTTTACGCGCCTCGTCACCTAAAAAGGGCAAAACAGAGTGGCTTACAGCAGGTTTAGCCGCCGGTTTTACCAGCACAGGAGTAGCCTGACCATCGTCCTGATAATCATACAGCGGTGTTAACGTTGAGCCAGAATCCGTCGCAGCCCAGGCTTGAAAAATCAAACAGGAAGACGTCATCAACACCAGGCGAATGCTTGTGTTAGTCATAAGAAAACATAGTTGCAGGCAGGAACCGCCTGAATATAAAAGAAGGTGGGAGAGTATAGAAGTTGTGTACTAAATGGGGGGATTAATGTGCTGTTTCACATCTGATAATACAAACATGATTTTTATAACATTCTTAATGTTTTATGCCTGGCCGAAGCCAGGCATAACGCACATCAGGAGAGGACGTACTTCTCAATGGCCCAGGCAACACCGTCTTCCAGATTAGATTTCGTCACGAAGTTGGCGATCTCTTTCACCGTTGGAATGGCGTTATCCATCGCAACGCCCACGCCGGCGTATTCAATCATCGCGATGTCGTTTTCCTGATCGCCAATCGCCATGACCTCCTCGGCTTTAATTCCCAACGCCTCGGCCAGCGATTTTACGCCAGTCCCTTTGTTGACGCGTTTATCGAGGATTTCGAGGAAGTACGGCGCACTTTTCAGCACGGTGTATTTTTCTTTCACTTCCGCCGGAATGCGCGAGATGGCCTTGTCGAGGATCTCCGGCTCATCAATCATCATCACTTTCAGGAACTGGGTCGCAGGATCCATTTTTTCGGCTTCACAGAACACCAGCGGAATCGTCGCGACAAACGATTCATGCACCGTGTAATAACTGATATCACGGTTCGCGGTATACAGCGTGTTGCGATCGAGCGCGTGGAAATGCGAGCCAACTTCCCGGGAGAGCTGCTCCAGGTAGCGATAATCATCATAGCTCAGCGCGGTTTGCGCAACGGTACTGCCATCGCCTGCTTTCTGCACCAGCGCACCGTTGTAGGTAATGCAGTAGTCACCGGGTTGTTCCATATGCAGTTCTTTCAGATAGCTGTGAACGCCGGCATACGGGCGTCCCGTGGTCAGCACTACGTTCACGCCACGCGCGCGTGCCGCAGCAATTGCCGTTTTGACCGCAGGTGAAATGGTGTGATCGGGCAGCAGAAGTGTGCCATCCATGTCGATAGCAATAAGTTTGATAGCCATGAGTTCCCCGGATGAAATAAGTCCGTCCTCATGCTAACGCGATTCCGCTCAAAAAACAGCTACGAAAAGGGGGATAGAAAGGGGAATCAAGATTCCCCTTTTGTGGTTCGGTTGTAGGCCGGAAAGGCCTACAGAAGCAGGCCTTGGTGTAGGTTAAATGTCGATGTTCGCCGCTTTCAGGGCGTTTTCTTCGATAAACGCGCGGCGTGGTTCGACGGCATCGCCCATCAGGGTGGTGAACAGCTGGTCGGCGGCAATCGCATCCTTCACAGTAACGCGCAACATGCGACGGCTTTCCGGATCCATGGTGGTTTCCCACAGCTGTTCCGGGTTCATCTCGCCCAGACCTTTATAACGCTGGATAGCGAGACCGCGACGAGACTCTTTCTGCAGCCATTCCAGCGCCTGCTCAAAGCTGGCCACCGGTTGGCGGCGCTCGCCACGTTCGATAAACGCATCATCTTCGATCAGCCCGCGCAGCTTCTCACCGAGCGAACAAATACGATGGTACTCGCCACCGGTCACAAACTCATGCTCCAATGGATAGTCAGTATCGACACCGTGGGTACGCACCCGGATCACCGGTTCGAACAGGTTCAGTTCAGCGTCTTTACGCACGAAGCTGTTCCAGGTGCTGCCGTGCATTTCGTTTTCATTAAGCACGTTCACCAACTGGGAAACCCAGGCCGTAACTTTCGCTTCATCAGCAAGATCGCCTTCAGCCAGCGTCGGCTGATAAACCAGCTCTTTCAGCAGCGCTTTCGGGAAACGACGTTCCATACGGCCAATCATTTTCTGCGTCGCGTTGTATTCAGAAACCAGTTTTTCTAACGCTTCACCCGCCAGGGCTGGTGCGCTGGCATTGGTGTGCAGCGTGGCGCCATCCAGAGCGATAGAGATCTGGTATTGATCCATCGCTTCATCGTCTTTGATGTACTGTTCCTGCTTGCCTTTCTTCACTTTGTACAGCGGCGGCTGCGCAATGTATACATGGCCACGTTCAACAATTTCCGGCATCTGACGATAGAAGAAGGTCAACAGCAGCGTACGGATGTGCGAGCCGTCGACGTCAGCATCGGTCATGATGATGATGCTGTGATAGCGCAGTTTGTCCGGGTTGTACTCGTCACGACCGATACCACAGCCCAGCGCGGTGATCAGCGTTGCCACTTCCTGAGAGGAGAGCATTTTGTCGAAACGCGCTTTCTCGACGTTAAGGATTTTACCCTTCAGCGGCAGAATCGCCTGGTTCTTACGGTTACGCCCCTGCTTCGCAGAGCCGCCCGCGGAGTCCCCTTCCACCAGGTACAGTTCAGACAGCGCCGGGTCACGTTCCTGACAGTCTGCCAGCTTACCCGGCAGACCGGCTAAGTCCAGCGCGCCTTTACGACGGGTCATTTCACGCGCGCGACGTGCTGCTTCACGGGCACGGGCCGCATCGATAATCTTGCCGACGACGATTTTAGCGTCAGACGGATTTTCCAGCAGGTATTCGCTCAGCAGTTCGTTCATCTGCTGTTCAACCGCCGATTTCACCTCAGAGGAGACCAGTTTGTCTTTAGTCTGGGAGGAGAATTTCGGGTCCGGCACTTTCACGGAAACCACCGCAATCAGGCCTTCACGGGCATCGTCGCCGGTGGCGCTGACTTTGGCTTTTTTGCTGTAGCCTTCTTTGTCCATGTAGGCGTTCAGGGTACGGGTCATCGCCGCGCGGAAGCCGGCAAGGTGAGTACCGCCGTCACGCTGCGGAATGTTGTTGGTGAAGCAGTAGATGTTTTCCTGGAAACCGTCGTTCCACTGCAGAGCCACTTCAACGCCGATACCGTCTTTTTCGGTGGAGAAGTAGAAGATATTCGGGTGGATCGGCGTTTTGTTTTTGTTGAGATATTCAACAAACGCCTTGATGCCGCCTTCGTAATGGAAATGATCTTCTTTGCCGTCACGCTTGTCGCGCAGACGAATAGAGACACCGGAGTTCAGGAACGACAGTTCGCGCAGGCGCTTCGCCAGGATGTCGTATTCGAACTCGGTCACGTTAGTGAAGGTTTCATGGCTTGGCCAGAAACGCACCTGGGTCCCCGTCACTTCGGTTTCGCCCGTTACCGCCAGCGGCGCCTGCGGCACACCGTGCACATAAGTTTGCTGATGCACTTTGCCTTCACGACGAATCACCAGCTCCAGTTTCTGCGACAGGGCGTTAACGACGGAGACACCTACGCCGTGCAAACCACCGGAAACTTTATAGGAGTTATCATCGAATTTACCGCCTGCGTGCAGAACGGTCATGATAACTTCCGCCGCCGAAACGCCCTCTTCCGGATGAATACCGGTTGGGATACCACGGCCATCGTCAGTAACAGACACGGAGTTATCAGCGTGAATCGTTACCACGATATCTTTACAGTGACCCGCGAGCGCTTCGTCGATAGCGTTATCTACCACCTCGAATACCATGTGGTGCAGACCGGTGCCGTCATCCGTGTCGCCGATATACATACCCGGGCGCTTACGCACCGCATCCAGCCCTTTCAGGACTTTGATACTGGAGGAGTCATAAGAATTCGACATCAACGTTTCTCGCTCATTTTATCTTGGGTTAATCCGTTATTTTACCCTTTTCCACGGTAAACATCTTCGAATTTTCATCGGACATGTCTATAACGTGTTCAGCGCTGATTGCGCTGACAAAGACCTGTGATTGCGTGGCTTTTAAGCGGCTGGCCAGCAGCCCGCGACGCGCATCATCCAGTTCAGAGGCAAAATCATCTATCAGGTACAGGCAGCGCCGTCCGCTTTCACGGGTCAGGAACTCCCCTTGCGCCAGACGTAAGGCGCACATTAGCAGTTTTAGCTGCCCACGCGACAACGTGTCTTCTACCGGCGCACCGTCGGCACGAATGCGGAAATCCGCCTTATGCGGGCCGTGTGCGGTGTAGGTCAACATGCGATCGCGTTCAAAACTGCGTTCCAGCACCTCGGCATAATCTGTCTCCTTCTCCCAACCACGCTGGAAAGAGAACGAGAGAGAAAACTCGGGAAGAAACTGCTGGCAGGTATCCGCCATATCCTGCGCGATACCCGCGCTGTACTCCGCGCGCCAGGTGCTGATTTGTTCCGCCAGCGGGATAAGTTCTCTATCCCACGGGCGCAGTTGCTCATAACGACTCACCTGACGCAGTGCCGCATTGCGCTGCTTGAGCAGTCGCTTCAGGTTGCTCCAGGCGGTGAAAAATCCGGCTTCATTGTGAAAGCATCCCCAGTCAAGAAATGCTCTTCTGTATTTGGGGCCGCCGTTGAGTAAAGTAAACCCCTCTGGCGTGATCAGCTGCATCGGCATCAGGTGCGCCAGTTCAGCGACCTTGTGCCCGTCGGTGCCATCAATGCGCACTTTGCTGTCGCCCAGTTTGTCTTTCGTCAGACCAATCGACGTCTCACGCTCTTCTCCCTGCAAACGTCCGTGTAAAACAAACGACTCCTGCTCGTGGCGAATCACGCGGCCAATCTGCAAACTGCGAAACGCCCGGCCATGGCCGAGCGTATAGATGGCTTCCAGCACACTGGTTTTGCCGCTGCCGTTCGCGCCAACCAGGAAGTTAAAGCCAGGGGATAAAGCGAGATCCGCGCTTTCGATATTGCGAAAATCGCGGATCAACAGGCGGGTGAGCGACATTACAGTCTCATTGGCATAACAACATAGGCAGCCGACTGTGATGCGGCATCTTCAATCTGTACGCTCGATACGGAATCAGTCAGCAGAATACGCACGTTCTCGCACTTCAGCGCGTTCAGAACGTCCAGCACGTAGCTAACGTTAAAACCGATTTCCAGTTCAGTACCAGGATAGGAGACATCCAGAATTTCTTCTGCTTCTTCCTGCTCCGGGTTGTTGGCGGTGATCTTGAGCTGATTTTCGCTGACATACAGACGCACGCCGCGGAATTTCTCGTTCGAGAGGATCGCCGCACGGGCAAACGCCTGCTTGAGGATATCGCAACCGGCTTCCAGATGTTTGTCCGGATTTTTCGGCAATACGCGGCGATAATCCGGGAAACGGCCGTCTACCAGCTTGGAGGTAAAGATGAAATCCCCCACGTGCGCACGAATATTGTTGCTGCCAATCTGCACGCGCAGCGGGTTGTCACCGCCGTCGAGCATACGCATCAGTTCAATCACACCTTTACGCGGTACGATCACCGAATGACTGGGCAACGGCTGACCGACAGGCATTGAACAAACCGCCAGACGGTGACCGTCGGTCGCCACAGTACGCAGCTCTTCCCCTTCGGTTTCAAACAGCATGCCGTTTAAGTAGTAACGCACATCCTGATGCGCCATCGAAAACTGCGTGGCTTCAATCAGGCGCTTCATTGTGGCCTGTGGCAGAGTGAATTCGACTTCGCTCTGCCAGTCATCCAGATTAGGGAAGTCGGCAGCAGGAAGCGTGGACAGCGAGAAACGGCTGCGACCAGAGCGTACCAGCATGCGGTCGCCTTCCAGTTGAACGGCTATTTCCGCGCCTTCCGGCAACCCGCGGCAAATGTCGAAGAATTTACGTGCCGGAACGGTGGTCGCACCAGGTTCATGGGGCTGGATCAACGCCACGCGCGCCACCATCTCCATTTCGAGATCGGTACCGGTCAGAGAAAGCGCACCGTCAGCGACCTGCAGCAGCAGGTTTCCGAGGATCGGCAGTGTAGGACGTCCACCCAGCGGGCCGCTGACCTGCTGAAGCGGTTTTAATAAATGTTCACGTTCAACGGTAAATTTCATAGCGTCACGAAGATAATGTTCTGATTAAATTGGAGAAATCTTCTTTAATATCATGGCTTTCTTCACGCAACTGCTCAATCTTGCGGCAGGCATGAAGCACGGTAGTATGGTCACGCCCACCAAACGCGTCGCCAATTTCCGGCAGACTGTGGTTGGTGAGCTCTTTTGCCAGCGCCATCGCCATCTGGCGCGGACGAGCTACCGAGCGAGATCGACGCTTTGACAGCAGATCCGCAATTTTGATTTTGTAATACTCCGCCACCGTCTTCTGAATATTGTCGATGGTGACCAGCTTTTCCTGCAAAGCCAACAGATCGCGCAGCGCTTCGCGCACGAAATCGATGGTAATCGCCCGGCCGGTAAAATTGGCGTTGGCGATCACGCGGTTCAGTGCGCCTTCCAGTTCACGCACGTTAGAGCGTAGACGCTTGGCAATAAAGAACGCCACTTCCCCCGGCAGACGAATGTCGTTTTCGTCGGCTTTTTTCATCAGGATCGCCACGCGTGTTTCCAGCTCTGGCGGTTCGATCGCAACAGTCAGCCCCCAGCCGAAGCGGGATTTCAGTCGATCTTCAACACCATTGATCTCCTTCGGATAACGATCCGACGTCAGGATGATCTGCTGATTACCTTCCAGCAGGGCGTTGAAGGTGTGGAAGAATTCTTCCTGCGAGCGCTCTTTGTTGGCAAAGAACTGGATGTCATCGATCAGCAGCGCGTCGACGGAGCGGTAGTAGCGTTTAAACTCTTCGATCGCATTGTTTTGCAGAGCTTTAACCATGTCCTGCACAAAACGCTCGGAGTGCATATACACCACTTTCGCGTTCGGTTTACGCGCCATAATGCCGTTACCGACAGCATGCAACAGGTGGGTTTTACCCAGACCCGTACCACCATAAAGGAATAACGGATTGTAGGCGCCGCCAGGGTTGTCCGCCACCTGACGTGCCGCCGCGCGCGCCAGTTGGTTAGATTTACCTTCAACGAAGTTATCAAACGTATGTTTAACGTTGACGTTAGAGCGATAGGTAGGTTCTGCCGGAGCCGGGACGTTGTCCCAACCAGGGCGCGCCGCAGGAGCAGCACGTTGCGGTTGTACCTGTTGCGCCACATGGGCAGGCGCGACAACGTTATTTACCGGCGTCTTCAGCGTTTGCGTGACGGGTTTAGTTCCGACCTCAAAACGCAGCTGTGGGGCATCCGCTCCACAGAAGTTATTTAGTAATCCATTAATATTATTAAGGTATTTGTCCCTTACCCAATCGAGCACAAAACGGTTTGGCGCATACAAAGCCAGCGTGTTATCGCTCAGTTCCGCCTGCAACGGGCGTATCCACATACTGAATTCTGTGGCTGGTAACTCATCCTGCAATCGGGCAAGACACTGCTGCCAAAGCGAAAGTGACACGGCGGACTCCACTCGAACAAAAGTCGATAAATGACAAAGGCTGAAACATTCATGATTGTTGACGCACACCGACAAGACCCTATGCAAAGGGTGACGTGCGAATTGCTATCTGCAATTTTTCCCCGATCAGGATCCATTGAAACGATCGGGACCGCGGATCATAGCGTAAACTGAGAAAGAGATCTTCTGTTTCTCACAGATTCTTCCCGATTTATCCACAGGATGATCCAGAATCGGCTAAGTGTAAACGATCCTGGAGAAGTGCTGCAGGTTTTAGCGCGCATATTGAAAAAATTAATGAGTAAAGATGCTTTACTGCTTAAACGATCTAATAAAGATCCCGTGCGATCCTTGCGCTTTATCCACCAGCCCGTATAATTCTTACCCCCAGCGAGTAACGGTCGCCTTACGGCGTCAACGCTGCCTGTTTTTCACACAAAACCTTGTGGAAAAAAGCGGGAAATAAGGAAAGAGAATTGACTCCGGAGTGTACAATTATTACAATCCGGCCTCTTTAATCACCCACACTGTGGCGTAAGTCGTTCGAAACTCGTTCGGGTATACGCAAAAGTCAGTGAATTTATTCAAGTTTAGGTAGAAATCGCCATGAAACGCACTTTTCAACCGTCTGTACTGAAGCGCAACCGTTCTCACGGCTTCCGTGCTCGTATGGCTAATAAAAATGGTCGTCAGGTTCTGGCACGTCGTCGTGCTAAAGGCCGTTCTCGTCTGACCGTTTCTAAGTAATAAAAGCTAGCCCCTGAGTGGTTAAGCTCGCATTTCCCAGGGAGTTACGTTTGTTAACTCCCACTCATTTCACATTCGTCTTCCAGCAGCCACAACGGGCTGGCACGCCGCAAATCACCATCCTCGGCCGCCTGAATTCGCTGGGGCATCCCCGTATCGGTCTTACCGTCGCCAAGAAAAATGTTAAACGTGCGCATGAACGCAATCGGATTAAACGTCTGACGCGTGAAAGCTTCCGTTTACGTCAGCACGAACTTCCCGCAATGGATTTCGTGGTGGTGGCGAAAAAAGGGGTTGCTGACCTCGATAACCGTGCTCTCTCGGAAGCGTTGGAAAAATTATGGCGTCGCCATTGTCGCCTGGCTCGCGGGTCCTGATAGCCCTCATTCGGGTCTATCAACGCCTGATCAGTCCGCTGCTTGGGCCGCATTGCCGTTTCACTCCAACCTGTTCGAGCTACGGAATTGAGGCATTGCGCAGGTTTGGAGTGATAAAAGGCAGTTGGTTGACGGTGAAACGCGTATTAAAATGCCACCCTTTACACCCTGGTGGTGACGATCCCGTCCCGCCCGGACCATTTGATACCAGAGAACACTAACGATGGATTCGCAACGCAATCTTTTAGTCATCGCTTTGCTGTTCGTGTCTTTCATGATCTGGCAAGCCTGGGAGCAGGATAAAAACCCGCAACCTCAGGCCCAACAGACCACGCAGACAACGACCACCGCAGCGGGTAGCGCCGCAGACCAGGGCGTACCGGCCAGTGGCCAGGGGAAACTGATTACGGTTAAGACTGACGTGCTTGATCTGACCATCAACACCCGTGGTGGTGATGTGGAACAGGCTTCGCTGCCAGCTTACCCGAAAGAACTTGGTTCTACCGAACCGTTCCAGTTACTGGAAACTACGCCACAGTTCATCTACCAGGCACAGAGTGGCCTGACCGGTCGTGACGGCCCGGATAACCCGGCTAACGGCCCACGTCCGCTGTACAACGTCGAAAAAGACGCATTTGTACTGGCAGACGGTCAGAACGAACTGCAGATCCCGATGACCTATACTGACGCAGCGGGTAACACGTTCACTAAAACGTTTGTCCTCAAGCGTGGTGAATATGCTGTCAACGTTAACTACAGCGTGCAGAACGCCGGCGAGAAACCGCTGGAAATCTCCACCTTTGGTCAGCTGAAGCAATCCATCAATCTGCCATCTCATCGCGACACCGGTAGCAGCAACTTTGCGCTGCACACCTTCCGTGGCGCGGCCTACTCCACGCCGGATGAGAAGTATGAGAAATACAAATTCGACACCATTGCTGAAAACGAAAACCTGAACGTCAACGCTAAAGACGGTTGGGTCGCAATGCTGCAACAGTATTTCGCAACGGCATGGGTTCCGCGTAACGACGGTACCAACAACTTCTATACCGCTAACCTGGGTAACGGCATTGCCGCTATCGGCTATAAATCACAGCCGGTACTGGTACAGCCAGGCCAGACTGGTGCGATGACCAGCACCCTGTGGGTCGGCCCGGAAATTCAGGATAAAATGGCGGCCGTTGCACCGCACCTGGATCTGACCGTGGATTACGGCTGGTTGTGGTTCATCTCTCAGCCGCTGTTTAAACTGCTGAAATGGATCCATAGCTTCCTGGGTAACTGGGGCTTCTCCATCATCGTTATCACCTTTATCGTTCGTGGCATCATGTACCCGCTGACCAAAGCGCAGTACACCTCCATGGCGAAGATGCGTATGCTGCAGCCGAAGATTCAGGCTATGCGTGAGCGTCTGGGCGATGACAAACAGCGTCAGAGCCAGGAAATGATGGCCCTGTACAAAGCTGAGAAGGTTAACCCGCTGGGCGGCTGCTTCCCGCTGATCATCCAGATGCCAATCTTCCTGGCGTTGTACTACATGCTGATGGGCTCCATTGAACTGCGCCATGCGCCGTTCGCGCTGTGGATCCATGACCTGTCTGCACAGGACCCGTACTACATTCTGCCGATCCTGATGGGCGTGACGATGTTCTTCATTCAGAAGATGTCTCCTACCACCGTGACCGACCCGATGCAGCAGAAGATCATGACCTTTATGCCGGTCATCTTCACCGTGTTCTTCCTGTGGTTCCCGTCAGGTCTGGTGCTGTACTATATCGTCAGCAACCTGGTAACCATTATTCAGCAGCAGCTGATTTACCGTGGTCTGGAGAAGCGTGGGCTGCATAGCCGCGAGAAGAAAAACTCCTGATTCGGTGTAGGCCGGATTAGGCGAAGCCGCCATCCGGCAAACGGAACATAACGTAAAGGGCGGTCATTAGACCGCCTTTTTTATTGCATCACAAAGAGACATATCATGAGCCATAACGACACCATCGTCGCTCAGGCCACCCCTCCGGGACGCGGTGGCGTGGGTATCCTGCGTATCTCTGGTCTGAAAGCGCGTGACATTGCGCAAGAGGTGCTGGGCAAGCTGCCAAAGCCGCGCTATGCCGACTACCTGCCGTTTAAAGACGTTGACGGCAGCGCGCTGGATCAGGGTATTGCGCTGTGGTTCCCCGGCCCGAACTCCTTCACCGGTGAAGATGTGCTGGAGCTACAAGGGCACGGCGGTCCGGTGATCCTGGACCTGCTGTTAAAACGTATCCTGACGCTTCCAGGCGTGCGCATTGCCCGACCGGGCGAGTTCTCCGAGCGAGCGTTCCTCAACGATAAGCTCGATTTAGCCCAGGCCGAGGCGATTGCCGACCTGATCGATGCCAGCTCGGAGCAAGCGGCTCGCTCAGCGCTGAACTCGTTGCAAGGCGCCTTTTCCGCACGGGTAAATCATCTTGTGGAAGCGCTCACTCACTTGCGCATCTACGTGGAAGCGGCGATTGATTTCCCGGATGAAGAAATCGACTTCCTGTCTGACGGCAAGATTGAAGCGCAGCTCAATAGCGTTATCAGCAACCTTGATGCTGTACGTGCCGAAGCGCGTCAGGGCAGCCTGCTGCGCGAAGGGATGAAGGTGGTGATTGCTGGTCGCCCGAACGCCGGGAAATCAAGCCTGCTAAACGCGCTGGCAGGCCGCGAAGCGGCTATTGTCACCGACATCGCCGGTACCACCCGCGACGTCCTGCGCGAGCATATCCATATCGACGGCATGCCGCTGCACATCATCGACACCGCCGGTCTGCGCGACGCTAACGATGAAGTGGAACGCATTGGGATCGAGCGCGCGTGGCAGGAAATTGAGCAGGCCGACCGCGTGCTGTTTATGGTTGATGGCACCACCACTGACGCTACCGACCCGGCGGAGATCTGGCCGGACTTTATTGCCCGTCTGCCAGCCAAACTACCTATTACCGTGGTGCGTAACAAAGCGGATATTACCGGTGAAACGCTGGGTCTTAGCGAAGTAAATGGCCACTCACTGGTTCGTCTCTCCGCACGTACCGGGGAAGGTGTTGATGTGCTGCGCAACCATCTCAAGCAGAGCATGGGCTTTGAAACCAATATGGAAGGCGGCTTCCTGGCGCGTCGTCGTCACCTACAGGCGCTGGCAGAAGCGGCGGAGCATCTCGAGCAGGGCAAAGCTCAACTGCTCGGAGCATGGGCCGGGGAACTACTGGCAGAGGAGCTACGTCTGGCGCAGCAAAACCTCAGTGAGATCACCGGTGAATTTACCTCCGACGATCTGCTGGGACGGATTTTCTCCAGCTTCTGTATCGGTAAGTAACCTTGTGTTGCCCGGTAGCGCGATGCTAACCGGGCCTACAGGCCCCGTAGGCCGGAGAAGGCGTTTACGCCGCCACCCGGCAACAACAATGATTTCCCATGTGGAAATCACTGTTGTCCAAATGGCAACTCGTGCAGTTGACTCTCTGCCCGTATGCTTAGCGCCACATTCCTCATGAGGTCGCTATGACACGCTTTCTAATCTGCAGTTTCGCCCTGGTTCTTCTTTATCCTGCCGGTATTGATATGTATCTGGTGGGGCTGCCCCGCATTGCGGCCGATCTACAGGCCAGCGAGGCGCAACTGCATATTGCGTTTTCGGTTTATCTGGCGGGAATGGCGACGGCGATGCTTTTCGCCGGTAAAATTGCCGACCAGTCAGGCCGCAAACCGGTCGCCATAGTCGGCGCACTCATCTTTATTTTCGCCTCTGCGCTATGTTCTTTCGCCGAGAGCGGTACGCCGTTCCTGGTAGGCCGCTTTATTCAGGGAGTGGGCGCTGGCGGCTGCTATGTGGTGGCTTTCGCTATTCTGCGCGATACGCTCGACGATCGCCGCCGCGCAAAAGTGCTGTCGCTGTTGAACGGAATCACCTGTATCGTACCGGTGCTGGCTCCGGTCATGGGGCATCTGATTATGCTCAAGTATCCGTGGCAAAGCCTGTTCTACACGATGATGGGTATGGGTGTAGTCGTATGCCTGCTGTCGGTATTTATCCTGCGAGAATCGCGCCCAGCGACCCTCACGACGTCTACACCAAAGAACCACACCAACGAGTCTTTGGTGAACCGTTTTTTCTTAAGCCGCCTGGCCATAACCACCCTCAGTGTGTCGGTGATCCTGACCTTCGTGAATACCTCTCCGGTGCTGCTGATGGAAGTGATGGGCTTCGACCGTGGTGAATACGCCACGACGATGGCTATGACCGCAGGCATCAGTATGGCGGTCTCTTTCTCGACGCCGTTCGCCCTCAGTGTATTCAAGCCTCGCGTTCTGATGCTGACTTCACAGGCGTTATTTCTGGCAGCGGGCGTAGTGTTAACCCTTGCCGCCTCACACGCAGTAACGCTGTTTGGGCTGACTTTAATCTGCGCCGGGTTCTCGGTTGGTTTTGGTGTCGCCATGAGTCAGGCGCTGGGACCGTTCTCGCTGCGTGCAGGAGTTGCCAGCTCGGCGTTAGGTATTGCACAGGTTTGCGGTTCATCACTATGGATTTGGCTGGCAGCGGTCCTCGGCCTTGATGCGCTGAATATGCTGATCGGGATTCTGATTGGCTGTAGCATAGTGAGTATCATGCTGATTATCACTGTTGCCCCCAACCGGTCCGCGCCAACTCATGAAGAAATCCCTCAGCAGTCTCGATCTTAATTTGTTGCTCTGCCTGCAGTTATTGATGCAGGAACGCAGCGTGACCAAAACCGCCAAACGGATGAACGTCACGCCGTCGGCGGTCAGTAAGTCGCTGTCGAAACTGCGGACCTGGTTTGACGACCCGTTGTTTGTAAACACCCCGCTGGGACTTACGCCGACGCCGTTAATGGTCAGCATGGAGCAGAATCTGGCAGAGTGGATGCAGATGAGCAATCAATTGCTGGATAAGCCGCACCATGAGGCTCCGCGCGGGTTGAAGTTTGATCTGGTGGCCGAAACGCCGTTGGTCATGATCATGTTTAACGCCCTCTCCCGGCAAATCTATCAGCGTTATCCCCAGGCGACGATCAAAATACGCAACTGGGACTATGATTCGCTGGATGCGATTATTCGCGGCGAGGTGGATATCGGCTTCACCGGCCGCGAAAGCCATCCGCGTTCGCGAGAACTGCTGAGCCTACTGCCGTTGTCGATCGACCATGAAGTGTTGTTTTCCGATCTCCCTTGCGTCTGGCTACGTGAAGATCATCCAGCATTGCAGGAAGAGTGGAGTCTGGATACATTTCTGCGCTATCCCCACATCAGTATTAGCTGGGAGCAAAGCGATACCTGGGCGCTGGACGATGTGCTTCAGGAGATGGGGCGCACACGCAATATCGCGTTATGCCTGCCAGGTTTTGAGCAGTCGCTGTTTATGGCCGCCCAGCCGGATCATGCGCTGATAGCCACAGCGCCGGTCTATTGTCAGCGTTATAACCAACTCCACCAGCTTCCGCTGGTGGCGCGTCCTATGCCATTTGATGCTGCGCAGTTAGAGAAAATGCGCGTACCGTTCACCCTCCTTTGGCATAAACGTAACAGCCATAATCCGAAGATCGTCTGGCTGAAAGAAACGATCAAGGCGCTGTATCGCGATATGTCCTGACGATCCGCCGCCACAGTGTTGCTTAAATGACCATTCTGGCAACAGAAATGTAAATGTCGCGTAATGTATCCCGTTTCCGTTTATTTTTTAACCCGTAAAACCTGCCTGAACGCCGTGTAAATGTTACTCTGGTTATAATCACGGACCATTAATCACGGAGCGAAAAATGGCGACACATTTTGCCAGAGGGATTCTTACGGAGGGACACCTGGTTTCAGTTCGTCTCCCTACTCCATATCACATTGAAGCAAGTAATCTACCCGCTCACCGTCGAACACGCTTCCTGGCCTCCCGAAGTCTTCTCGCAGAACTAATGTTCATGCTTTACGGCACCAGCACGTTGCCTGAGATTGTTACTGAGGCGAAAGGTAAGCCCGTTTTTCGCGATAAAAACCTGCCGGGATTTTCGATTTCTTATGCCGGAAATATTGTTGGCGTTGCACTGACAACAGAAGGTGTTTGCGGCCTGGATATGGAGCTTCAGCGAGCGACACGCGGTTTTCACAATCCGAATTCAACACAAACCTGGCGCTTCTCCAGTAACGAAAATCTGTGGATCAATAACCAAAACGACCCTAACGAAGCGCGTGCGCAGCTCATTACGTTGCGCCAGAGCGTTCTCAAACTCACTGGCGATGTGTGTAATGACGATCCGCGCGAACTCCAGCTTTTACCCGGCGCAGGGCGTCTGAAATGTGCCCATGTTGCGCAGGTTGAAGCCATTTGCGATGCGGAAGATGTGCTGGTGTGGTCGGTTGCGGTTACGCCAACCATTGAAAAACTCAAGGTTTGGGAGTTTGATGGTAAACAGGACTGGAAAAGTTTGCCTGATATCCAGACTCGCGCCAATGAGCCAACGGGTCGCCTGATCCGGTTCTCTCAATTATGCGCAGCGAAAAGCCATACGCTTAACTGATTTAACCTTCATGATGAAACAGGAGTCACCATGTCTGAAACATTGAATGTTGTTACGTTACTGGGAAGTCTGCGCAAAGGTTCGTTTAACGGCATGGTTGCCCGCACGCTGCCTAAAATTGCGCCCGCAGGAATGGAAGTGAGCGCGTTACCGTCGATTGGTGATATCCCGCTGTACGATGCCGACCTCCAGCAGGAAGAAGGTTTCCCGGCCAGCGTAGAAGCGCTGGCAGAGCAAATCAGGAAAGCTGATGGTGTTGTTATCGTGACACCGGAATATAACTATTCTGTTCCTGGCGGACTGAAAAACGCCATCGACTGGCTGTCCCGCCTGCCCGATCAGCCATTATCTGGCAAACCGGTACTGATTCAGACCAGCTCAATGGGCGCTATTGGCGGCGCGCGCTGTCAGTACCATCTGCGTCAGATCCTGGTGTTCCTCGACGCCATGGTGATGAACAAGCCGGAATTTATGGGCGGCGTCATTCAGAACAAGGTGGACCCGCAGACGGGTGAAGTCATCGACCAAAGCACGCTGGACCATCTTACCGGTCAACTGACCGCATTTGGCGAGTATATTCAGCGCGTGAAAGCCTGATAACGAAATTCATTTTTTATTCTAAAATAATCCAGTAAGTGTTTATGCTTCTGGATTATTTTTTTGCTTAAGCCTGTCCCATCACTCACTTTTCTTTGTTTTTTCTCCTTCGCTATTGTGGCATAGTGATACTTAATATTGCAGTTGCAACATAAAATATATTTGATACGTTTTTCCACACGTAGCCAACGTGAATAATGGATATGCCATGGACAGGACATTTTCACATCTGAGAACCGCATTATGTAGCAGTACACAACTGGAGAAATCCATGTATGCCTGCCTACAGTCGATACCAGACTCAATAATTTGTGACGGTATTTTCTTTAACTACTATCGTAGTGATATTCGTTGTATTCAGTTTTTAGCGTTAGCAACGCACAAAACGGCACGATTGAAACGAGACGTTATTCCTATCCCCGAAAATATTGCCCGACAATTCAATCATTCAGATAATTTTTCTACTCAGGTTATAGATAATCTGAGCCAATGTCCGTTGACTGAATACGTCGTTAGCACCTGTTTTCGTAATATCAAATCGCTAATCCTGATGCGCATGCATCTGGACGGCCTACGCCTTGGTGCAATGGGTATATTTAGCCATCATGCTAACGCCTTTACACCTCAACATGCTGAATTATTTGAATCAGTAAGAGGCGAACTCTCCTTACTGGCTTTTATTGCCCTGTCACGGCAAAATCTTTTATTGAATAATACTCCGCCTCCTTTGCCCGCGTTTTCTGTCGCAGAAGAAAGTGAAAAATTTGTTATCAGTCAAACTAATACTCATCTGTATCAGCTGTACCGCTCCTTGAGTAAACTGGCAAATAGCAAACAACCTATTCTACTTCTTGGGGAGGATGGTGTCGGCAAAAAAACGTTTGCCTCAGAAATTCAACAACGCAGCCCAAACCACAGTAATTATTATGGATTTATAACGCCTCAGGGCCAGTTGATCATTATGAGAAACGGTGTTGTGGACAGGACAATAAGCATCGACTTAAGTAAACCACCCAACATTGCTTTATTTCTGATTTTACATCAGGGTTCTTTACTCATCAAAGAAATAAAATCCTTCCCTGAACGCTGGCAAACCTTTCTGCTCGGGCTTCATTCAAACTATCTCGAGTATTGCCAACTACAGATCATTGCTATACAAACACAACCATTTTCAATGGTACAAAATCCCGTAAACAACGATATATCTAATGACTATCTGACAAGCCAACGGTATGCAAATATTCTCTGTCAGGTAATTACACTACCCCCGCTACGATATCGTCATGATGATATTCCTCTGCTATTAACACACTATTTGAGGAGGTTATCAAGCCAGCATAAGCATACATCTTTACCCGTATTAGGCGATGATTCTCTCCGTTCATTGTTAAAGTACAACTGGCCTGGTAACATTTCGGAATTGATTGGTCTATTAGAAAATGCTTTTTTCCGTTGCACAACCAACGAATTGAATATTGTTTTACCGCGAGAGAGGGATACCTTATTAATTAGCACACTGGATGAGGCTATACGCCAACACATTCAAAAAGCATTACAACAAACTCGGGGAAAGATATCTGGCAAAGATGGCGCCGCAGCGTTACTTGGTATCAACAGTAACACGCTGTACAGTAAAATAAAAAAACTGGGTATAGTCGTTAAAGATAAATGATCTTCCCCCCTTTCCCACATCCGGGAAAGGGGAGACACCCATTATTTTTTCTTTCTGGAACGATGGAAACCGTCAAGCATACCTTTAATGAGTGCGCCTGGCGTATCACCTGTACTGCATAAATAAAGATGTACGATAATAAAGACTACCATCACCACTGCCAGACCGTAATGAAGCCAGGCCACAACCTGCCTACCCGGCAACGCCAATAACGTTTCGGGAGTAAGAGCAGGAAACATCATCAATAACCCAGTCACGATCAACATTGGCAATAATAAAAACATCACGCAGATATATCCCAGTTGCTGGAGGATATTGAATTTGGCCTCTGACGATGCATGCTCTGGATGATATTCACCACGGAAAATGCCATATAGATAATAGCGTGTCTGACGGATAAACCGCCCAACAAAACCTTGCCAGCGCACGCGATAGTGATGTCCGTTACCAAATATCGCCACCAGGATAAACCCCAGCCAAATAACGCATAACGCTACACCAGCAATATTATGCACATCGACCCAAAGTGAGAATCGCGCGCTTACCCAGTGTAATGCGCAACCGCTTATGATTAGCGCAGCGAAACACAGCGCATTCAGCCAGTGCCAGCAACGAACAGGAAGTGTATAGAGATAACTTTTCTCCATCGGCATATCAGCGGTACGGCGTGACATGATAAGCCGACCGAAACCATGACAGAGTAACAAGACAACGAAACCGCCTAACCCCCAGGCTATGAGGCGATCTGCCTGCCCGCTTCCATTATTACCAATCATATAGGTATCGGTAAACAACACGCCATCGATCTGACGAACCATAGGAACACGAGGCGCCACCGTCGCCAGTTTTTCTCTGAGAGACGTATCATCAAATAACCCTTTTCCAAGCAGACTTCCAACCAGCGCATCTTCATCCGGCGCAAACGTTTTTAGTCGGGTAGCCAACAACGCGCTATCTCCATGACATTGTTCACAACCGATCGTTTGCGAGGCAGGCTGAATACGATGCAAGGTGGTATCAGCTATATCAGCATGGCAATCAATACAGCGTAAGCTCTTGAGATGTTCAGTTGCATAAGGGAGCACTGAATGCGCCATATCCTGAGACGTTGAGGCTTTTCCCCCTGACAGCTGCGTAAAGACCCCCGCCCGCGAATGACAATTCGTACACATCAAATTATCGTCGGCAATCCGTTGTTTACCCGGATGATTGATTTCTCCCGCAGTCATGGTGTGTGCGTTATGACACGAGGTACAGGAGAACTGTCCTTTGGCGATCTTTTCATTGTGTACGCTCTGCTGTATGGCATGTACGGTATCGCGCATTACCACACCATGACAGCTTTCACAGTTCTTATCTCCTCCTGCATTTAGAACATGAGGAGTAACAGAAAATCCCTCACTACCAGGTTTACTCTGATGGCAAGCGATACACGGCACCTCACCATGCACACTGTCGTGATACTTATCCGGGGAAACAAATAAGTTATTTTGCACTTTATCCGTCGAGATTCCCTCAATATCTTCGTCTGCATGGCATGCCAGACAAGGTTGATTGAGTTGTTCTGTCGGAATTGGCGCAGAAAATCCCGCCAGCGGCATCGCCCCTACCAGTAGGAAAAAGAAGCTCCTTGTTAACAATCCGCGCATGATTTCCCTCATGGCTTCATATCCGGATATTTAAAGAGATGGCAATTATTACAATAAATCACCGAGGGTTTATGCTCGTTATGACAAGCAGTACAAGGAACGTCTTTACCGTAATGCATTGAATCATGCGGGTTAGGCTCAGCATTCTTATCATGTGGATTGGGTTGCGTTAATTCGGCAATCTGATCGCGAGAACCGTGACAATTAAGGCAAGACTTATCACTGGGTGCAGCAACTGGCGTACTGGCGCCATGGCACAACTGACATGATGTATCGCGTCCGGTTGCTTCCAGTGAATGATGATAAGGCTTAACGTTCATTGTATTCAGTTGCTGATGAAAAGCAGCTTCATCGTCTGCCGCAGCGATCATCTGAGAAAAACCACCAATAAACAGTAGCAACAGGGCTATCCATAACTTTGCCATGTTAAATTCCCTCAACATCAAAGACATCATCTGCTGCGCTCGCGGCGGCAACGCTGGCACCCGCAATTCGGCCAAACACCAGACAATCAGCCACAGCACAACTACCAAGGCGGCTTCCACCATGTGAACCCGCGGTAGCCTCTCCGGCTGCATACAGACCCGGGATCGGTTTACTATCTGCAGCATTAAGTACCTCTGTTCGCATACTTATCTGCACACCGCCCATTACGTAGTGCACTTTGGGCCATACACGTACGGCGACAAATGGCCCTTTATCCAGCAAAACCGCACGACTCACATCTTTCTTCATGCGATCGCCCCCTTTACGCGCTACGGCGGCATTGTAGGCATCCACTTCTTCTGCCAGTACGTCGTAAGGTATACCGAAATGCGTAGCCAACTGCTCCAGTGAGTCAAACTGCCAGGCCACGCCATAGTGCAGAGCATGCCCCAGGCTTTGTGCCAGTTTTGCGCCTTCAAGCGTGGTGAAACAGATGGGATAGAGCGGATTCCCCTTTTCATCGACTTGCGCCAAAATCCCCTCTTCACGCTCTTTACGATCGGCAAGTTCGTTTGTGAAACGATGACCAGAGCGCGGGTTAACCATGATTCCGTTAGGAAAACCTGAGATAGTATTGAACTGCGAGACGTAGCCAAATCCTCGTTCGTCCGGCGAAGACCATGGACCTAACTGGATAAGATCAAGCTGTACCGGCGTTGCGCCAATACGCAGCATTTGCACCAGACATTCCGACGTGGCGCCTGGATGATTAGTGGAATCAACACGTTCATCCAGCATAGGATTTTGCATTTTACGAAAACGCAAATCATTGGAAAAACCGCCTGAGCACATCACCACGCCGTAGCGGGCGCCGTAATGTCTGATCTGACCGCTCATTTCGTCAGGGAAACGATAACCATCGCGAACTGTCAGGCCAGTTACACGCCCTTGGGCATTTTGTAGGAAAGATTCCAGCTTGCAGCGAGAACGAAAAACAACGCCCATTTTTGCAGCAGATTCTTTCAGTGGTCGGGTGATCCCCGCCCCTGAGCTCTCGACCGTTTGCAGCGTTCGGGGTACTGAGTGGCCGCCAAAATGCTGCACAAACGGTTTATATTTCACACCATGTCGGAGAGTAAACTCATAGGCCGCCATGGTATTACTGACCAGAATTTTCAACTGATCTTTATCATTAAGCCCGCGTCCGGCTTTCAGCATGTCCTTAAACATCAGCTCAGGAGAATCGACGATTCCCTCTTTTTCCTGTAGGGGAGAACCCGCAACAGCAACAGCGCCACCGTTAATCGCTGAGTTACCGCCAAAAACAGGCATTTTATCAATCACCAGTACACTGCGCCCGGCCTGTGCGGCTTCAAGCGCAGCGGCTAACCCGGCGAAACCACTTCCAACGACAATCACATCGTAGACCTTATGGTAACGAACCGCCGAAGCTGGGGCGCAGCTATCCTGCGCCCGCGCTTTTCCCGTCAGCGCCGTAAGCGCGCCGCCTGTCGCCAGAAGAGTGCTTTTCGTTAAAAAGGCTCGCCGCGACGCATTAACGGTTTTTTTCATTGTCGTCATTTGCTCCCTGTTTGCGCGCTCACCAAAGATCCAGCGGGAAACGATGCGACTAACGCAGATGAATCCGCAATGTTGTCGCTGAAAATCCGATCCTGCGAAACAAACGGTACTTTTTCGCGATAGGCGGCGAAGAGTTTGCCGGTCAGTTCTCCCAGTTTCAGGTCAGGATTTTTTTGCTTGCGTAGATCAACAGCCTGACTGGCATGCAACAGTTCCAGACCATAAATGCTGCGCATATCATCAGCGATCTGACTCAACCGTTTGGACGCCCGGAGATTGTTGGTATATGTATCTTCAATCGTGCCCGCCATCGGTTGTCCATCAAGGGATACAGGGTTCACCAGATCGCGAATATCCGCCAGGAGCGCAACCTGTGGCTTCTGGATAGCACCGAAAGCATGCCCTTGTTGATTGGTGTCAGAGGCGAGGAATCTACTCAGTCCGGTGAAATGATCGTCAGATAAATGCAAAGTACGCTGAACGCTGTTATGCGCCAGATGTCCCATCGCTAAAGACAGATTCTGAATCGCCAGCGCCAGTGGCAGCGGTTCAAAATTAGAGGTCGGGAAAATCGCGCCGCTGATGGTTTCGCCGTTGGTTTCTTTAGCGCTAACGAAGTACTGCTCAACCTGGCTATTTTCAGCCAACGAACGATCTGCATTTACAATCACCGCCGGGTTGTCATCCGAGCTATTCATCTGGATTTGCAGCATTTGATACGCTTCATTCCATTCACGACGCGCTTCATTAAGAACAAATACCGTCGTACGGAAAGAGAGCGGGTCCTGTAAAGGACGTCCATCCTGATGCTGCCAGAGATAAGAGCCGTTTAACGCATTACGAATAGTTCCGCCAGTATCCTGAATTCCGGGGAAAGGCCGCACATTTAAACTTTGGTACAAGAATGGAGCAACGTTGCCATTCAGGGCTTCCAAAGATAACCCAAAGATCGCTGGCGTAACGTTAATAATCTGTCTGGATTCCAGTAAGGCCCGAGCAGAGTAGGCTGTTGATATTGCATTAGAAGAAAGAATTGAAAGCGCATCTTTTCCCAAGGGTTCCAGCTTCTTAATACCCGCCTGTTTCAGCGCTTTTGCCGAATCCATCTCGACACCTTTCACGCGAACGCGCCATTCACCAATCATCACATCGCCAATATGAGACGCAAGAGTGATATCCGCTTCACCAACGGAACCGCGTGAGGGGACAACAGGGGTAATATGCTTATTGAGAAACTGCTGATACATTTTGGCAACCTGCGGTTGAGCACCAGTATTTCCCGTTAGCATCGTATTAAGGCGAATAACCATTACCAGACGCACAAGTTCATCCGGCATATCAGGCCCAACACCCGCTGCATGAGCATGCAACGCATTGATATTAAACTCATGAGAAGCCTGAAGAACTTCTGGAGTCAGTTTTCCATGCGCATCGAACAATGATTTATCTTTATTGAGACCTACCCCCACCGTCAGCCCGTAAACCGGAACGCCTTTTCCTGCAGCAATCATCAAGAGTTTGTTTGCTTTATCGACGCGTTCCATCGCTGTTGAAGCAATGTCGACCTGTTTTTCCCCTTGGGCAATAGCCCATGCATCATCCAGCGTCAATGAATGACCATCCAGTGTTACGCTGGTGGCCGCGTTAGCGAATAGTGGACACAACAGAGATACGCAGAACGTCGCAATGACCGTCTTCTTCATTTCTTAACTCCTTTTAATCGAGATAAGAAACAGTAACGAAAAAAGCCTGTGCAAAAGTTGAAATAGCCCCTGCATTTATTAAGGCTATTTTTGATATTTCAAAAAAATCAAAATGAAAACATTTCAATTTATTAACAGATAATTCACCAGTTCAAATTACAGCGTACGATAAACTAATCAGATTTAAGAATCGTGAATAAATCACTTAGGATTTTTTGAAGGCAAGATAATTTCAGACTTGCTAGTGGGGAAGAGTAAAAAATCAGAAGAGATATGCTTCAGCCTTAAATCAAAAGACTGAAGCATGCTTTACATCAGTGCGCGTCGATAAACACAATCTTCAGTACAAACAGCAGCGCGACAACGATGACGCACGGGCTGAGATCGCGCAAACGTCCGGTCCCGATTTTCATCACGCAGTAGGAAATAAAGCCCAGCGCGATACCTTCGGTAATCGAGAAGCTAAACGGCATCATCACGGCGGTAATGAACGCAGGAACCGCTTCTGTCAGGTCATCCCACTTCACCCGCGACAAGCTTGATGTCATCAGCACACCGACGTAAATCAGCGCACCGGCCGCGGCATAGCCCGGCACCATTCCCGCCAGCGGAGACAGGAAGATAACCAGCAGGAACAGCAGGCCGACAACCACGGCAGTAAGCCCAGTACGTCCGCCGACAGAAACCCCGGAAGAAGATTCAATATACGCGGTAACGGAAGAAGTACCGATAAACGCGCCGGTGACAGATGACACGCTATCTACATACAACGCCTGCTTCATACGCGGGAACTTGCCCTTCGCATCCGCCAGACCGGCTTTATCCGTAACGCCAATCAGCGTACCGGAGGAGTCGAACAGGTTGACCAGCATGAATGAGAAAATCACCCCCGCCAGGCCAAGGTTAAACGAACCGGCCAGATCGACATGGCCAATAACGGACATCACGCTCGGTGGCGCAGAGACGATACCATTGTAATGAACATCGCCCAGCATCCAGCCCAGTAGCGTGGTCACAATGATGGAGATCAGCACCGCCGCATGAATGTTGCGTGACGCCAGAATCGCGATGATAAAGAAGCCCAGAATACCGAGCAGCACGCTGTGAGACGTCAGGTTGCCGATGGACACCAGCGTGTCTTTGTTCGCCACGATAACACCGGCGTTTTTCAGCCCCATCATGCCGATGAACAGACCAATACCGCTGGTGATCCCCACGCGCAGGCTAACCGGGATATTAGCAATCATCCAGTAACGCACGCGGAAAATCGTCAGCAGCAGCAGACCTACCGCGCCCCAGAAGATAGCGCCCATACCAATCTGCCAGGAGAGGCCCATCGCGCCGACGACCACGAAAGCAAAGAATGCGTTCAGGCCCATTGCAGGCGCAAGTGCGACCGGCAGGTTGGCAAACAGGCCCATCAGGATGCTACCAAAAGCAGCAATAAGACAGGTGGTGACAAAGACGGCGCTGGTATCCATGCCAGCTACGCCAAGAATTTGCGGGTTAACAAAAACGATATACACCATCGTCAGGAAGGTCGTTAAACCGGCGATCACTTCGGTCCGTGCCGTCGTGCCATGTTCGCGCAGTTTGAACACGCGTTCCAGCATTCCCTGGCCAGAAGCCTGGGTTGTGTGTTGTTGACTCATTATCAATTTCCGAACAAGGAGGGAAAATTCGTCGCTATCCTATACCAAAATGCGACAATAGGGTTGGGTTATGAGCAACTTTTTTCATTGATTTTGCTTATACGGCAACGATTGCGTGGCCCAATAATGCATTACGAAAACGTTAAACTTGTTAAAATGGAAATGACATGTCCCAGATAGAAGCCGTATTTTTTGACTGTGACGGTACCCTTGTCGACAGTGAAGTGATTTGTTCTCGCGCGTATATCAGCATGTTCCAGGCGTTCAGCATTACGCTCGATCTTGAAGAAATTTTTAAACGCTTCAAAGGGGTAAAGCTGTACGAGATCATCGACATTATCAACGAAGAGCACGGTGTTGAACTGGCAAAAGCCGATTTAGAACCGGTTTACCGCGCTGAGGTCGCACGTCTGTTCGATACGGAACTGGAAGTGATCGCTGGCGCTAATGCGCTACTGGACAGTATGACGGTGCCCATGTGTGTAGTGTCCAACGGTCCAGTCAGTAAAATGCAGCATTCGCTGGGTAAGCTGGGCATGTTGCACCATTTTCCTGATCTACTGTTCAGCGGTTACGATATTCAACGCTGGAAGCCCGATCCGGACCTGATGTTCCATGCGGCAAAAGCGATGGACGTCAACGTTGAGAACTGCATTCTGGTCGATGATTCCAGTGCCGGCGCGCAGGCGGGGATTGCTGCGGGAATGGAAGTATTCTATTTCTGCGCCGATCCGCACAACAAACCGATCGATCATCCAAAAGTGACGACTTTTACCGATTTGGCACAGTTGCCGGAATTGTGGAAAGCGCGCGGATGGGATATTACGCGTTAACTGAAATGCCGGATGGCGCTAACGCTGATCCGGCCTACTTTCTACGTTTTTATTACTCTTTCGGATCTTTGCCCGCCAGCAGCTTATCCAGTTCATCTCCACCTACGTGACGGAAATCTTGTCCCTTCACGAAGTAGAAGATGTATTCGCAGATATTCTGGCAACGGTCACCGATACGCTCGATGGAACGGGCGCAAAACAGCGCGGTCAGCACGCTTGGGATAGTACGCGGATCTTCCATCATATAAGTCATCAGCTGACGCACGATGCCTTCATATTCCTGGTCAACTTTCTTATCTTCACGATAAATACGTACCGCTTCGTCCAGATCCATACGCGCAAACGCATCCAGCACGTCATGCAGCATCTGCACAGTGTGGCGGCCCAGTGATTCCAGGCTGACCAGCAGCGGCTGATGCTGATGCGAGAATTTCTCCAGCGCGGTGCGACAAATTTTGTCCGCCACGTCGCCAATACGCTCCAGCTCGGCGATGGTTTTGATAATCGCCATCACCAGGCGCAGGTCGCTGGCGGTCGGCTGACGTTTGGCAATGATACGCACACAGGCTTCGTCGATCGCCACTTCCATCATGTTGACGTTCTTATCGCCTTCAATGACGCGCTTCGCCAACTCGCTGTCCTGGTTATGCATGGCGGTAATCGCATCAGAAAGCTGCTGCTCGACCATGCCGCCCATGGTCATCACCTGGGTACGGATGCTTTCCAGTTCGGCGTTGAACTGGCCGGAAATATGTTTATTAAGGTTAAGGTTATCCACAACAAGCTCCTGAATCAGCCGTAACGACCGGTGATGTAGTCTTCAGTTTGTTTCTTCGCGGGCTTGGTGAACAGATCGTCCGTGTTGCTGAACTCAATCAACTCGCCCAGGTACATAAATGCCGTGTGATCGGAACAACGTGCCGCCTGCTGCATGTTGTGGGTCACGATAACAACGGTGTAATCCTCTTTCAGCTCAGTGATCAGCTCTTCGATACGCCCGGTAGAGATCGGATCGAGCGCTGAACATGGCTCATCCAGCAGAAGCACTTCCGGGCGAATGGCGATGCCACGCGCAATGCACAGACGCTGCTGCTGACCACCAGAGAGAGAGTACCCACTCTGATGTAATTTATCTTTGGTTTCGTTCCACAATGCGGCCTTGGTCAAGGCCCACTGCACACGTTCGTCCATATCCGCACGAGAGAGTTTCTCAAACAGACGCACGCCAAACGCGATGTTGTCGTAAATGGACATCGGGAACGGTGTCGGTTTCTGGAATACCATCCCCACTTTGGCACGAAGCAGCGCGATATCCTGGGTATTGGTGAGAATATTGTCGCCATCCAGCAGGATTTCACCTTCCGCACGTTGTTCCGGGTACAGCTCAAACATTTTGTTGAACGTACGAAGCAGCGTCGATTTACCACAGCCTGACGGCCCGATAAACGCCGTAACCTGGTTTTTAGCAATATCCAGGTTGATGTTCTTCAGGGCATGGAATTTGCCATAGTAGAAGTTCAAATCACGAACCTGAATCTTACCCGGAGCAGTATCAACCATACTCATTTCAATCTATTCCTCATCCGGCGCCGCATCAGCCACGCCGTAAAAATTAACCGTGTTTCTTCTTCGCGAAAATGACGCGCGCCAGAATGTTCAGCAGCAGTACGCACAGGGTAATAATCAGTACCCCAGCCCAGGCCAGTTGCTGCCACTCAGCAAATGGACTCATCGCAAACTTAAAGATAGTGACCGGCAGGTTGGCGATAGGCTGCATCATGTCGGTGCTCCAGAACTGATTGGAGAGCGATGTAAACAGCAGCGGAGCCGTTTCACCGGCAATACGCGCAATGGCCAGCAGGACACCTGTAATAATGCCCGAGACAGATGCCTTCAGGGTGATCGCAGAAATCATCTTCCACTTCGGTGTACCCAGCGCATAGGCAGCTTCACGCAGGCTGTCCGGCACCAGTTTGAGCATGTTCTCCGTGGTACGAATCACAATGGGCACCTGCAGCAGCGCCAGCGCGATAACGCCTGCCCAGCCGGAGAAGTGTTCCATTTTTGCGACCACAATGGTGTAAACGAACAGACCCACCACAATTGATGGAGCAGAAAGCAGGATGTCATTGATAAAACGGATGACCTCAGCCAGCCAGGACTTACGCCCGTACTCAGCCAGGTAGATGCCCGCCATAATACCCAGCGGGGTGCCAAACACGGTCGCCCACAGGATCAGCAGGCCGCTGCCCGCCAGAGCGTTCGCCAGACCACCACCAGCCGTATTCGGCGGTGGCGTCATTTCGGTGAACAGCGCCAGAGACATACCGTCAATACCACGGGTAATCGTGGACATCAGGATCCAGATCAGCCAAAACAGACCGAACGCCATGGTCGCCATAGAGAGCGTGAGCGCGATGCGGTTCTTCAGGCGGCGGCGCGCCTGCATTTTACGGCGAGATTCCGCAAGCTGAGCGGTGTTTTGCATTTCAAGCGTAGCCATTAGCGTGCCCCCTCGTTCTTCGCAAGGCGCATGATCATGAACTTAGACGCAGCCAGTACGATGAAGGTGATCACAAACAGAATCAGCCCCAACTCCATCAACGCAGCAACGTGCAGCCCTGATTCCGCTTCGGCAAATTCATTCGCCAACGCAGAGGTAATACTGTTGCCCGGCATATACAGCGATGCACTGTCGAGCTGATAGGTGTTACCGATGATAAAGGTCACCGCCATGGTCTCACCAAGTGCGCGGCCCAGACCCAACATCACGCCGCCGATCACGCCATTTTTGGTGAACGGGAGGACGATGCGCCAGATAACTTCCCAGGTGGTACAACCGATGCCGTAGGCTGACTCTTTCATCAGCACTGGCGTTTGTTCGAACACATCGCGCATAACCGCCGCAATGTAAGGAATAATCATGATGGCGAGGATCACACCTGCAGCCAGAATCCCAATACCAAACGCCGGACCAGCAAACAGCGCGCCAACAAACGGAATGTTGGAAAGGATGTTACCGACCGGCTCCTGGAAATAAGTCGCAAACAGCGGAGCAAAGATAAACAGGCCCCACATGCCGTACACGATACTTGGAATTGCCGCCAGCAGCTCAATGGCGATCCCCAGCGGGCGACGCAGCCAGCCGGGCGCAAGTTCAGTCAGGAACAAGGCAATGCCGAAACTCACCGGAACGGCAATCAGCAGTGCGATAAGCGAGGTGACCAGCGTACCGTAAATCGGGACTAATGCACCGTAGATATCATTTGGCGCATCCCATTCTTTAGTCCACAGGAAGGAGAAACCAAATTTCTGAATGCTTGGCCAGGAGGAGATAACCAGAGAGACAATGATGCCACCCAACATCAATAGCACAATCAGCGCAGCCAGTTTTACCAGCGCGCTGAATATCATGTCACCCTTTTTACCCGGTGGGTTAAAAGCAGGCTTTGTTGCAGCCATAAATCACTCTTTAAGTTAAACGCGTTTACTAAGTTGCCCATGCCGGATGGCGCTACTGTATGACCGGATACATAGGTGACAGAT
>NZ_SZXM01000068.1:0-17684 GCF_005281355.1 Citrobacter sp. wls615
AGTGTTACCCATGTTTCCGGTTCATACCCGATGCTTACCGGGCCTGAATTTTAATCGACTTTCTTATACGGTCCATGATAGTAATCAAACGGCGCATAGACCGTATCTGCCACAAAAGACAGTGGTACATCGATAAATAACAGCGCTAAATCGAAATAGTTATAATCATAAGCGCCTGGATTTTTTAGTTTATCAATGTCGTGGTGCGTACCCACATAATAGGTATTCGAATCCTCGCCTTCCGTGCGCGCATTAATGCTGCCACATCCTGAAAGTAATGTGCTGATAAAGAATGCCATTACCGCAACCGTCTTTCTGCTCATTCCTGTGACCTGGGTTTTACCGTCTCGTTTACCATAGCAGGTTAAAAGCGGCTTTTTGCCCGCAGAACTTAAACCCTCAGGTCAGGACTCATAGAGTGAGGATTGCACGTTATAGGCCGGATAAACCACGTGAGTGGTGCATCCGGCAAAGAGGCTTTTACAGCGCGACGCTTTCGAGACGACGCAGCAGGAAAAATAAGGGCAGGTCATAACCTGCCCATTATTATTATGTTTAACCCCAGATAACCTGGTAGTGATAACGTCCGGCACTCAGCAAAAACTCCGGCGACACGGAAGGACTCCATGAATCATCGCCGCCGACGCCCATATGGAAGCCATCAATATTGAGCCAGGTACCCGCCTCCGGTTGCAGCAGATGACGGTGGCTGGTTTCCATTAGTTGCTGTTGGCTAAAGCGGCTGATGTTGAACAGGAAGTCGCCACGCCATTGATGCGTGCCGTAGTGCAGTTCGCGCGTGCCGCAGCGCAGACCGTTGTCGCTCGGGAAAATATACGGGGTGTACATCTCATCGAGTGACAGATCCCAACGGTCAAAACAGGCGGCGCTCAGGCGATCCGGGTAGTTCTCATGCGGGCCGAGACCTAACCAGTTCACACGCTCGGCGACCTGCGACAACTGGCAGCTCAGGCCAATACGCGCCGGATGCGGCGTGCCGCTGGCAACATCGACATCCACCGTTACCTGCATCTCGCCATGACCGTTGATACGATACGATTTACGGCTGATAAACAGCGTTTCACCCTGATACTGCCACGCATGTTCGGTGGTAATCAGTACTGCGTTGCTGAGCGCGTCGGCAGCACAGTGCAGTAACGTTGCTGCAACCTGATAATGACCGGCGGCCTTCCAGCGTTCAACCCAGGCATTCGGGTCAATGCGGGTTGACTCGCTGACGCCGATGTCGTTGTCCAGCGGCGCGCGGGTGAACTGGTCGGTCAGTGGGGATAACAACTGGGCGGTATCATCAAGCCAGTATTGTGTCAGCAGGCCAGACCGACGGTCGAATTGCCAACGCTTGTTGTCGTTCTCAACAGTAAAGCTGTTTTCGCTAACGTTGAGCTGTGGCGCGTTGCGGACAGTTGGCTGCCGCACCAGGCTGAGTTTCTCTTCCAGCTTCCACTGCTGCCAGGCGCTGATATGTCCGGCGTCTGACCAGGCGGTGGCGCGAGGCTGTTCCACGCGCACCGTCAGCCACAGTTGGCCTGCGGTTTCCGGCATCGGGCAATTTGGCAGGGTAATCACCTGGCGGCCCTGCGGGGCAATATCCAGAACGATTTGTCCGGCGGCCAGCAGGTTGCCGTCCTGGGCAATCGACCAGTGCAGAACTTCGTTATCGCTGCGGCGGAACAGATATTCGCTGGTCACTTCAATCTGGCGTTCAGCGCCCGGCAGTAACGTAAACTGGAAAAACTGCTGTTCATGTTTGGCCTCGTATAACGCCGGATGCGGGGTGCGATCGGCGAACACCAGTCCGTTCATGCAGAACTGACGATCGTTAGGCGTGTCGCCAAAGTCGCCACCGTAGGCTGACCATGCCTTACCGTTCTCATCATATTTAATCAGCGACTGATCCACCCAGTCCCAGACAAACCCGCCCTGCAGGCGCGGATACTGACGAAATGCCTGCCAGTATTTGGCGAAGCCGCCGAAACTATTGCCCATCGCATGGGCATATTCACAGAGAATGAGTGGACGCTGCTCACCGGGCATCGACAGCCACTTTTTAATCGACCATTTAGGTACCGCCGGGAAGGGCTGATCCTGATCGACGCGGGCGTACATCGGGCAAATAATGTCGGTCGCCGCGGTATTCGCGCCGCCGCCTTCGTACTGTACCGGGCGTGACGGGTCTTCTGATTTTATCCAGCGATACAGCGCGTCGTGATTGACGCCATGACCGGATTCATTGCCCAGCGACCAGATGATAATGCTCGGATGGTTGCGATCGCGCAGCACCATGCGCGTCACGCGCTGGCTCATGGCAGGCAACCATGTGGGATCGTCGCTCAGGCGATTCATTGGCACCATGCCGTGGGTTTCGATATTGGCTTCGTCGACCACGTACAGGCCGTAGCGATCGCACAAGGTGTACCACAACGGATGGTTCGGGTAATGGGAGCAGCGCACGGCGTTAAAGTTGTTCTGCTTCATCAGCAGAATATCCTGCACCATCGTCGCCTCATCCATCACCTGACCGTTGACCGGATGGTGCTCATGACGGTTGGTGCCGCGAATCAACAGCGGTTTACCGTTTAACAGTAGCAGGCCGTTTTTGATATCAATCTGACGAAAGCCGACGTCACAGGCTTCTGCTTCAATCAGCACCCCATCCGCGCTACGTAACTGCACAACGGCACGGTACAGATTGGGCGTTTCGGCACTCCACAGCGCTGGCTTTTCGACGTTCAACCGCAGGGTAACCCGGTCATGATAAGCGCCGCGCTCATCAATAATCTCGCTGCCGAGTGGGGAGGTCGTTTCGTCAGTGAGCGTTTCACCTCCCCACAATTGCAGGGAAACGCGTAAATCTTCGCTCGCGTTGCCTGCCACTTTGACTTCCGCTTCCAGCACGGCGCGGCTGAAGTCATCGTTAAAACGGGTGTTAATGCGCAGGTCGCTGATTTGCGTGGTGGGCTTATGCAGCAAAGATATGTCGCGAAAGATACCGCTCATGCGCCACATATCCTGGTCTTCCAGATAGCTGCCGTCGCTCCATCGCAGCACCATCACGGCCAGGCGGTTTTCGCCGCGCAGCAGATAATCGCTCAGATCGAATTCAGAGGGCAGACGGCTGTCCTGACCGTAGCCGACCCAGCGACCGTTGCACCACAGATGAAAGGCGGAATTGACGCCGTCAAAAATAATGCGCGTCTGACCTTCATCTAACCACGCGTCTTCGATATTAAATGTGAGCGAGTAACATCCCGTTGGGTTCTGTGCCGGAACGTACGGCGGATTAACCGGGATCGGGTAGGTGACGTTGGTATAAATTGGCGCGTCGTAACCGTCCATCTGCCAGTTAGAGGGGACGTTGATAGTGTCAGCCTGTGGCAGATCGCTTGTCAGCCAGCTTTCCGGCACAGCCTCCGGCGCGGAAAACCACGCGAATTGCCACTGGCCATTCAGCGAGCGTAACTGAGTTGAGCGCTGATTAGTTCGCGCATCATCTGCTGAGCGCCAGCTACAGAAAGGTGGGTGCGCCTCCAGGCGGTTGAGCTGCGTGACGCCGGGATTTTCCCAGTCGCGGCGGGCCAGAACAGCGGAGAGTGAATCTGGGTTCAGGTTCATAACGGTATCCTGTTTGAATTTGTTATTCGCTCACAATTTCAATCAAAATACGGATAAGCGTTCCCAACTGTAAAGGATGGGGCGTGTAATGAGTGAACTGACTCACACAATTGTTATGCGTTCACATTTTAGGTGTGAGCTGAGAGACTTGCCTCGCCAACTGGATGAGTGAATCCGCCAGCGCCTGGGGAGAGGTGGTTTGCGTATCGGGAGGCAGAACTGTTTTGCGCTTAACCAGAGTTACGGGCAGCAGTTGGTTGCCCACAGTTGATTCGCCATGGGGAAGTTGCAGCAGCCTGTCGACGCTGGTTTCGCCTAATAACGGAAAATCCTGCCTGATGGTAGTCAGCGGTGGAATGTAGCAGGCGCTGTCTTCGGTGTCATCGTAGCCGATCACCGAGATATCCATCGCCACCCGCAGGCCGAACTCGCTGATTGCCCGCATCGCGCCCAGCGCCATTTGATCGTTAGCAACCAGCATAGCGGTGGGGAGATTACCGCTATTGAGCATATGCAGTGTTTGTTGAAAACCGGACATGGCGCTCCAGTCGCCTTCCAGCTCCGCGACGGGTTGCAACTGGTAGTACGCCAGATATTTATGCCATCCCGCATGGCGAAGCCTTGCCGAAACCGAAGTGCGCGGCCCGCTCAGCAGGGCGATACGCTGATGTCTGTGCTGTACCAGATGTTCAACGCCGAGGCGTGCACCGTCGTCATGGGAGAAAATCACGCTGTTAATTGGCGTCAGGTCAGAGACATCGAGAAACAGCACTGGCACCGTACCGCAGGCGGCAGCCACGGCAATGGCGTCTTCTTCGTCCAGCGGATAGTTGATGATCAGCCCGGTTACGCGCTGAGAAAGCAGGTTATGGACCGCGGTTTTACATGCCTCAACGCCGCTGCGCTCGACCATGGCGATCACCACGCTGGCACCGGACTGGTCGGCGCGGGATTTTATGGCGGCAACGATTTGTGAAGGGGCGTGCAGGGCAAGGTTCGCCGTCACGACGCCAATCAGCGACGTCTGTTTACCTGCCAGCTGCTGTGCGACGCGGTTAGGGATGTAGTTGAGTTCCGCCATCGCGGCCTCAACTTTCTGTCGGGTTTTTGCAGAAACGTGGCTGGCCTGATTTACGACGCGCGAGACGGTCTGGTAAGAGACTCCTGCATGGTCTGCCACATCGTATAGCGTTACCGGTTTCACGTTTATCACCCCTGTCATGATGTTTTCTACGCGCTATGATGCCACAGCGGGACGGTTTTGGGGGATTTGCGCATTGGTTCTGCGAGGCGCATTCCAGGGTTGCGTCTCTGGCGCCGGAGGATTTATCGTCGTGATTATTAACAGAATAAAAAAGTGAGGAGATGGTGAGCGACGTTGCGGCAAATAACATTCTGTCCATCTACAGGCGTCATGCGGATGCCTTTGCCAGCCAGCGCTCTCGTGCACTGTTTGAAAAAAGCTGGCTGGACAAGTTCATCTCGGTTATGGACGGGCAGGGCAGCATTGTGGATATTGGCTGCGGGAACGGTCAGCCGATTGCCGGGTATTTTATCCAGCAAGGTTTTCAGCTCACAGGGATTGATGGTTCCGCAGCGATGCTGGCGCGGGCCCGGCAATCCTTTCCCGCGCAGCGCTGGCTGGAGCAGGATATGCGTGAACTGGCACTCGACGAAACCTTTGCCGGCCTGATTGCGTGGGACAGTTTTTTCCATTTAACCCAGCAAGACCAACGAAAGATGTTCCCGATTTTTGACCGGCTTAGCCATCCCGGCAGCGCGCTGATGTTTACCAGCGGTACCGGGAATGGCATTGCTATGGGGCAATTTGAAGGCGAGCCGCTATTTCACGCCAGCCTTGCACCTGATGAGTATCGCGCATTGCTCTCAGCGCACGGCTTTACGGTGATTGAAATGGTGATGGAAGATCCGGAATGCGCAGGGCACACGGTGTGGCTGGCGAAAAAAGGCTAAACGCCGCGAAAGGTTTTGCGCCATTCGGCGGGGCTGACGCCGAAATGAGATTTAAAATGCTGACGCCAGGTGACAGGCGACTGAAAACCGACCTGTTCGGCGATGCGTTCAACGGGCAACTGACTGGACTCCTGTAGCGCCTGGCTGCGGCGAAGACGCTCGACAATCAACCACTCTGCCACGCTCGACCCGGTGGCTTTCATAAAGTGACGGGTTAACGTGCGACGGCTCATCATCACCCGCTGCGCCAGCGCATCGAGACTATGCTGTTCGTGGATATGCAGGCGTAAATAATCAAGCAGCGCATTGATGCGCTGATCCTGGGTGTTTTTCGCCACCGGCTGTTCGATAAATTGTGCCTGACCACCTTCGCGATGCGGCGGCACAATCATCCGCCGCGCAATCTGATTCGCTACCGTGCTGCCAAAACGTTGGCGGATCACGTACAAACAGCAATCCAGCGCGGCGGCAGTGCCTGCGGAGGTAATAATACCGTCGTCATCCACATACAGAGCGTTGATATCCAGACGCGCCGCCGGGAAGCGGGCCTGGAAATCCTGCTCGAACTCCCAGTGCGTGGCCGCCCGTTTGCCATCCAGCAGACCGGCATAGCCGAGGACAAATGCGCCCAGACACAGCCCGACCATTTGCGCGCCGTTTTGCCGCGCACGGTTGAGCGCATCAAGCAACCCCTGCGGCGGGCGATGTGCGGTCGTGCCCCAGTAAGGGATCACCACGATGTCGGCTGCCTCCACCGCTTCATAGCCATAAGCTGCGTTAATCGAGAAACCGTCCTGCGAGGAAACAATACCGGGCTGTTCGGCGCACAATTGCACGTCGAAGCGCTTTTTCGCCGCCACTTTGTCACTGAAAATGATGCACGGCACCGAGAAGTGAAACGGGCTGAAATCTTCCACGGCGACAATAGCGACGGTAAGTGGCTGCATACAATTCCTCTGCGGATATTAAAACGTCAGGGTTTCACCATCTTCCGGCACGTTGACGCATTGCGCAATCTGGTTGTCGCTGGCATATGCTTTCAGCGCGGCGCGGGTCAACAAACAGTGGTTTATCGCCTCCATATGCGTGGCCACAATTTGTGCATTAGGAAGCGTGAAGTGGGTTTTTAGTACATCTTCTGCGCCCATAATAATTGGGCCAAAACCGATGACGTGGGCAAAACCTGCGTTCAAAATCACCACATCCGGCTGGAAAGTCAGCATGTTGGCTTCCACTTCGTCACGCCAGATAGTGTCCCCAACCAGATACAGCGTTTTTTCCGCCGGATGTTGAAAGATAACCCCGCAGGCATCGCCTAAACGTTCCGCCATTTGCGGGATGGCGTAAGCGCGATCTGAACCATGCTGACCGCCGGTTTTACGTAAGGTGATGTCGCCCAGCGTGGTATTGTGTGTCAGTACATTAAGTTGGGTGAAACCCTGATCTCGCAGTACCTGCGCATCCTGCTCATTTTGCACGTAAATCGGTTTGTCTTTCGGCACGACGCGTGCGGCAACCTCATCCCAGTGATCTTCATGCAGATGCGTCACGATCAGCGCATCGACGTTAAGCAGATTATCAATATTAACAGGCAGATCGACGGTCGGATTGCGGATCTCCGCACGTGCCGTTCCGGCAAAGCCCGGATAAGCACCTTTTGCCGCCAGCATTGGATCGATTAGAAAGGTTTTGCCGCCAAAGGTGATGCGCTGCGTGGCGTTGCGGATTTGCGTGATGTTCATGATGTTTGCTCCACGTGTTGGGTCAGTGGTGTCATCGTAGAGTGTTATGCATAAGTTGAATGTGGGCAAATGGGCGAGTAGCGATGGGATCGGGCCAATCTGCGGGTCATTCAACGTAACAGGAGAAAATATTTAACTGTGGGGTGGGCGCTTTTCCTAAAAAGCAATAGGAAAGCGGTTACAAATTGAATATCACTGTGTCATTTATTTACATTTTGTGCCTTTTAACCTAGTTTGCTCATTTTTTAACGACCATGATGGATTATGGAAAGTGGGGCTGCGGGTGAAGATCAGGGACGTCGGGATGACTTTTTTACTGTCAGGGGGGGGGCTGTTATTGACCATGACGGGTCACGCCGCGCCTTTATCTCCTGCCGATCACAGTTCCGTTCAGCAACAGCAGCAGCAATTGCTTGATGAAAACCAGCGACAGCGCGAAGAGTTAGGCCGTAGCGTGGTCCTCCCTGAATCGGAAAGGTCAACCCTTCCTGCCCCGCCCTCCGGGGCCTGCTTTACGACCTCTCGTATCAATATTGAGGGGGCAAACCAGTTATCACCGAAAGCCGCCAGAAAATTAACTGCGCCGTGGGTGAATCAGTGTCTGGACATTGCTCGCCTGACGGCGCTAACGAACGCGATTTCTGATTGGTACATCAGCCGCGGGTTTATCACCAGCCGTGCTTTTTTAACCGAGCAGGATCTCTCCTCCGGTGTGCTGCACATTGCGGTACTTGAGGGAAAATTGCAGGAAATTCGCCTCGAAGGCGTCCCATCGCGCACGCTGAAAATGACCTTTCCTGGACTGGAAGGGAAAATCCTGAATTTGCGCGATCTTGAACAGGGCATGGAGCAGTTGAACCGGGTTCGCCAGGCGCCGGTGGAAATTGAAATTTTACCCGGTAGCCAGCAAGGTTTCTCGATAGTTAACCTGACGGTTGCCCCTGAATCTCTACTTAATGGCTCCGTAAGTTTTGATAACAGCGGGCAAAAGAGTACCGGCACCGGACAACTGAGCGGGGCGTTGTTTGCCAATAACCTGTTCGGCCTTGCGGATAAGTGGTTTATCAGCGGTGGGCGCAGCAGCGATTTTTCCAGCAATAAAGATGCGCATAATTTTGCTGCTGGGGTGAGTATTCCTTACGGCTACGGATTGCTTGATTACAGTTACAGCTGGAGTAACTACTTCAGCACCATTGATAACAATGGCTATGTCTGGCGATCCACTGGCGACAGCGAAACCCATCGTCTGACCGGTTCATGGGGGCTGTTTCGCAATGGTGACATCAAAACGACGGCTTCGCTGGGACTGACGCATCGAATAAACCGCAACAAATTGAATGATGTCCTGCTGGAAACCAGTAGCCGTAAGCTTTCCAGTATTTCGCTGGGTATCAACCATACGCAAAAAATCGCCTCCGGCGTTGCCACGTTCAATCCCACGTTTACCCAGGGGGTGCCGTGGTTTGGCGCAGAGAATGACAAGAATAAACAGGGTGATGTTCCGAAGGCAGAATTTCGCAAATGGAGCGTTAGCGGCAGCTTTCAGCGACCGCTGACAGAGAATCTGTGGTGGCTGAGCAGCGTCTATTTTCAGTGGTCACCGGACCGCCTTTACGGCAGCGAACGCCTGACGCTGGGGGGTGAAACATCGGTACGTGGCTTTAAAGAACAATATATTTCCGGGGACAACGGCGGCTACTGGCGCAACGAAGTGAATTACTCGCTGTTTACGCTGCCGGTATTCGGACAGATTGGCGCGATGGCGGCATTTGACGGCGGCTGGCTGAAACAGGATGGCTTTGATCGTTATGCCTCCGGCACGTTGTGGGGGGCCGCGCTGGGATTAACCAGTTCAGGGCGCTGGTTCTCCAGTCAGTTTATCGTAGGAACGCCAGTGAATTATCCGGACTGGCTGGCACCAGATCATCTCAATATTTATTACCGCATGGCCGTGGCATTTTAAGGAAGCAGGATGATGAAAAAGGATCAGATTCGTTTCTCTCAGCGTGTACTTAGTGGGGTAGTGAGCGCTCTGTTAGCCACGCAGCCGCTGTTTCCGGCCATAGCTGCCACCATCACCCCTGCCGGCAATACGCAAATGGATAAAGCCGCCAACGGTGTTCCGGTAGTGAACATCGCTACGCCGAATGCGTCCGGGATTTCACACAACAAATATAACGACTACAACGTGGGAAAAGAGGGGCTGATCCTCAACAACGCCACCGGGCAATTTAATCAGACTCAGCTTGGCGGCATTATCCAGAATAACTCGAACCTGCGTTCAGGAAAAGAAGCGACAGGGATCATTAACGAAGTCACCGGGAGCAACCGTTCACAGCTACAGGGCTATACCGAAGTGGCGGGTAAAGCGGCCAACGTTATCGTTGCCAACCCTTATGGCATTACCTGCAATGGTTGCGGATTTATCAATACGCCCAACGTCACCTTGACTACCGGCAAACCGGTGCTGGATGCTGACGGTAATCTTCAGTCGCTGGATGTGAGCAAAGGCGGTATCACTATTGAAGGTCAGGGATTGGATGGCAGCCAGAGCGATGCGGTGTCGATCATTGCTCGGGCCACAGAAATCAATGCGGCGCTGCATGCAAATGATCTCAGTGTGATCGCCGGAACCAACCGCGTAACAGCGAAGGGACAGGTGAGCCAACTGCAAGGCGAAGGGGACGTGCCGACAGTGGCGGTGGACACCGGGGCGCTAGGCGGCATGTATGCCAACCGAATTCGTCTGGTTTCCAGCGAGAAAGGGCTGGGGGTCAACCTCGGGAATCTGAATGCCCGTCAGGGTGATATCACGCTTGATGCGAATGGAAAACTAACCGTTAAGTCCAGCCTGGCCAGCGGGGCTATCTCCATGAAAGGACTAGACGTTGCGCTTTCTGGCGATCATAAAGCGGGGGAAAATTTATCCGTCGCCAGTCAGCGTGATATTGCCCTGAATGATGGCGTGCTGGTCAGTGATAAAAACCTGCAATTGACTGCGCAAGGAAAGCTGGAACAGAAGGGCGGCACGCTTACCGCGGGCCAGGACGTTGCGCTTGCTGCCAGTGACATTACTCAGCAGCACGAGGCGCAGATTGATGCTGCTGGAAATGTTTCGTTGGCCGGACGGAACAGTGTCGACACGCAGGGAAAAGCCGCTGCCGGAAAACAGCTTAATGTTAACGGTGATTCGCTGAGTAACGGCGGCCAGTGGAGCGCGGGTGACGCCGCCCGTATTCAGGGCGGCAGCGTAACCAACAGCGGTATGATGCAGGGGACATCGCTGGATATTGCCGCCACGCGTGATGTTAATCTTAGTGGCCAGCTCAATGCGGCAGATACGCTGACGATTAAAGGCCAGCATATCTCTACAGCCACGGATGCTCAGATGCAAAGCGGGAAGAATATTGCCCTGCAAGCCGGGACGGTAAGTCTGAACGGCACCCACGCGGCGAAAAATGACCTGACCGTGACGGCAAACACCCTCACTCATAACGGTAAATCAAGTGCCACGCAGATGAACCTGAACGTGGCGCAAACTACCACTCAAAACGGCACGCTGGTGGCAGACAGTCTCAGACTCGACAGCCAGCATATCGCCAACAGCGGTCTGCTGCAGGGTAACGCAGCGTTGGCTCTGCATACTGATAATCTGCAAAATCTGAGCGGCGGTACTATCTACAGCCTTGCCGCTCTGGCGCTGGATATTCCTTACCTGACTAACGACGGGACTATTGCTACCGATGGCGATCTGCGCCTTGGCGGTCTTCAGTTGATTAACGCAGGCGACATTCAGGCTGACACGCTTGAGCTGCAACTGCGCGACGCGATAAATAATTCCGGGCGTCTGCTCGCACATCAGAGCGCGCAACTCACGGCGCAAACGCTGGAAAACGGCGGCATGCTGGTGGCGAATACTCTCACTCTCGACGGAAACACTGTTCAGAACGGTGGTCTGGTTCAGGGTAATGACAGCGCGTTGATTTCTGCGGGTACTCTGACGACGGAGACGACGGGGCAATGGTTAACCGGTAATGCGCTGACGGTGAACGCGGGTACGGTAGAACACGCCGGGGTGATGCAGGGTGATACCCTTACATTGACAGCCGATGCGCTCAATAACAGCGGGGTGCTTAACGGCTTACGTGGCCTGGAAGGGACACTGACCGGGCAACTGACCAACGTCGGGCAAATTCAAAGCGGTGGTGGGCTCTCGCTCACCGCAAACAACCTGATCAGCGCCGGGCGTATCGTGGGGGATTCGCTCACGCTTGCGGCAACGACGCTACGTAACAATGGCTTGTGGCAGGGGGCTAACGGACTGACTTTACGCAGCGATACGCTCAGCACGGACACAACGTCACTGACGCTGAGCGGCGGCGCGCTGACCGTTGATGTGGATACTCTGATCACGCAGGGCACGTTGCAGGGACAACAGGTCGCGGTGACGTCTGATGACTGGCGGCACGAGGGGGCGTTGGTCAGCCTTGGCGCACTGACGGCTGACATCAGTAACCGATTTACCCTGCCGGGTGAATTGATGAGTCAGGGCGCTCTGTCGTTAGCTGCACAGCAGTTGAAGAACGACGGAAACATCCTCAGTGAAAGTGACATTACGCTCAATGGTCAGCAATTTACAAACAGTGGGGTGGTACAGGGAAATACCCTGACGCTAAGCCAGGATCGTATTCATAACCAGGGCGTATTGATTGGCCGACAAAACCTGACGGTGGCAGCCCCGCAGCAGGAGCTGATTAATGCGGCGGGGGGGGCGCTACTGACCCAGGGAATGCTGAAAGTGACGTCCGGCGATGTGACCAACGCAGGAACGTGGCAGGGGCAATCGATTCTGCTCAATGCGCAGTCGCTGACTAACAGCGGAGCAATCCAAAGTGCGGATGCGTTACAGCTTATGCTCGTCAAAAATTTCACGTCTGCAGAGGGCAGCAAAGTCACCGCACTCGGTAATGCCACGCTCCAGGCGCTATCCCTGACGAATAACGGGCAATGGGCGGCGAGTCATTTGACGTTAAACGGCACCACGCTGGATAACGCCGGGGCGATCAGCGGAGTCAATGGCCTGACGTTAGCCATGAATGGCGCGGTCAACCAACAGGTGTCGGGTAGCATGCTCACCGGCGGCGCATTGGATCTCAATGCGGCATCGGTGGCTAACGCAGGCAGCATTCAGGGGACGACGCTAAGCATAACGTCCGGTGTGTTAACCAATAGCGGACGGCTGCAGGGGGATAATGACGCCACGCTGGCGCTGAACGGTGAACTGACGAACCTGGCAGGGGGGGAAATTGTAAGCCGTCAGGGACTGGCGATCGCCACGCCCGTAATGTTTAACTACGGCTTCATTCAGAGCGGCGGCAACACACGTATTAACGCCACAACCCGCGCGCTGAACGAGGGGAAGCTGCTTTCCGGCGCCGAGTTGAGACTCTCCACGCCGCAGTATTCCGGCGCAGGCTGGTTACAGGCGACAAATCTCATTCTGAATGCGGCAACGGCCACCAACGACGGAAACTGGCTTGCCGACAGCGCAACGCTGACGGGGAGTCAGTTCACTAACCAGGGGACGACGCAGGCGGGACAACTAACACTCAATTACCAGCAGTTGACCAATAACGGTACGGTGTTAGGAACGTCTCAACTGACGGTTAATGCCGAACGCGTGAACCAGAATGCGGCTGGCAAACTGTTCAGCGGTGGCGATTTGACTCTCACTAGCCAGTCCCTGGAAGCGCTCGGGCAGGTGGTTGCGCTGGGTAATCTGACGCTGAAACTGGTGAATGCGTTCACCGCCAACAGCACGCTTGCTGCGGGCAACATCCTCACGATTAACAGCGAGGGCGCCATCGACAACCGCAACGTCATGCAGGGGCAGGCGGTCAACCTGACGGCAGGCGGGCAGTTGAGTAACAATGGGCAAATCACCACCGGCAGCGGTACGAGCAGCCTCAGCGGCAGCAATGTGGCGCTTAATGCCGCCGGAACGGTACAGGGTGGGGGTGACATCATGGTCACCAGTCACGGCAATATTACCGTAGACGGTTTTACCGGCACGCGCGGAACGCTCATGCTCAATACGCCGGGGGCAATCATCAACACGGCGCTGCTGTATGCGGCAAATAACATGGCGCTGTATGCCGACGCTATTACCAACCAGCGCGGCGATATCCTTGCGGGCAACAGCCTGTGGATGCAGAAAGATGCGGCGGGAAATGCCAACCGCGAGGTCATCAACACCTCCGGCACCATCGAGACGCAGGGCGGCGATATCACGATTAAAACTGGGTATCTGCTGAATCAGCGAGATGGGCTGGTGGTAAGCAAGGGTAACACTGAAGATCTGACACAACAGTATGCATGGCTGAATGAGGGATATGCCGACATTCCCCTGTCAGAGCTTATTCTGGGAACCGACTATGGCTATGTTGTTAGCGAATCCTGCAGTGGAGGTGGTAGCCCAGGGCACGGCGCGGCCCCCAGCTGTAGCGATATCGCAACGCCTGTGGCGATGAAAAATAGCCCAGCAAAAGAGATCGCCATTTCACGTTCTACCCTTTCAGTCTCCGCAAACGGCGGTGCCGCGCGCATCAGTGCCGCGCGCGGGATGGTAATCCAGGCAGATCATCTTGAAAATAATGCCAGCACGTTGCTTGCGGGCGGGGATATGTCCCTTTCCGGTTCAACCCTGCAAAATCAGTCATGGACTGACGGGACGATCACCCGTTATCGGACGTATGTTGCTGATCAGCAGGGCAACCGCTGGGAGACTCCTGCCGCTTCGGTAGACGCGGATAGATATAATAGCGGCCCGATTCACTATATCGCTCAGGGTAATGACAGGGAGGAAACCTCTGGAGGAACGGTATACCGCGCGGTTATTCAGTCTGGTGGAACTGTTCTGGCTAATTTTTCGCAAGATATCAGTAATACCACTACCACTCCCAGTGCGGGTGGGGCGATAAACACCCTCGTTACCCCTACCCTGAACGCACTCAGTAACCAGACCATCGACGCTGGGGTGCAAAAGCAGACACTGGCAGATAGTGAAGCGGTTAGCGTTAATTCGCCGCAGTGGAACGATCAACTGCAAGATGCCCTGCAGCAGATTAACGGTGGTACGCTGGATGCCGGGAATGTCGCGGATACCACGCTGGACACGGTCTCTACCGATAAGAACAGCCAGATTAATCAGGGGAAAACGGTGGATACCAGTGCGTATCCATTGCCTTCTGGTCAACACGGCTACTTTGTTGTCTCTGACGATCCGCAAAGCCCGTACCTGATCAACATTAACCCCAAGCTCGATGGTTTGGGTCAGTTGGACCCGGCTCTGTTTGCCGAGTTGAACGCACTGCTGGGGATTATGCCTGGCGATGCCCCACGTGAAACCAACAGCGCCTATACCGATCAAAACCAGTTTCTGGGATCGGCGTATATGCTGGACCGTCTCAACCTGAACCCGGAATTCGATTACCGTTTTCTTGGTGATGCAGCGTTCGACACCCGCTACGTCAGTAATGCGATGCTGAATCAGACAGGAAGCCGTTATATCAACGGTATAGGTTCCGATCTGGATCAAATGCGTTATCTGATGGACAGTGCCGCCGGCGCACAGCAGTCGCTGGGGCTGAAATTTGGCGTAGCCCTGACGGCGGAGCAAATTACCTCTCTTGAACAAAGCATATTGTGGTGGGAAGCTGCGACCGTCAACGGTGAAACGGTGATGATACCGAAGCTCTATCTGTCGCCGAAGGATATCACCGTCAATAACGGGAGTGTCATCTCCGGGAATAACGTCCAGTTGGCAGGCGGTACTATCACTAACGCCGGTAGTACGTTGCTGGCGAATAACACACTGACCCTCGACAGCCAGAACAGCATTAACAATCTCAACAATGGCCTGATGCAGGCCGGGGGCAACCTCGACCTGAGCGCTATTGGTGATATCAATAACATCAGCGCTGCTATTAGCGGAAAAACGGTTCAGATGACAAGTCTCGACGGCAGCATCAATAACCTGACGCAGGTGGAGCAGATTGACATCAATGCGTGGGATAAATATGGCAGTGTGAGATTTAAAGAGACGCTGCTGGGCACGACGGCGTCGATTTCCGCACAGGATGGGCTGTCGCTATCGGCAGGCCAAAATATTACCGTCACGGGCGCAACGCTTTCGGCGGGCGATTCACTGCAGATGAATGCCGCGGGTGATATTACGGTGAATGCGAATCATATTAACGATGCGCAGAGCCATGCCGGACGATGGACTGACGAGACCAGCCGTTCATCACTGGGCTGGCAGGGAAGCAGCATCAGCGCGGGAGGGGACCTTGGCATCAATGCCGGGAATAACCTCAACCTGACGGCAAGCGACGTGAACGCTGGCGGCAGCGCGATGCTGACTGCGGGTAACGATCTCAACCTGAATGCGGCCAGCACGCGTGAGAACAGCCGCGACGGGGGCAGCGAATCACACCGCTCCGGGCTGGATCGCACCACTATTTCTGCGGGCGATAACCTGGTCCTGATCGCGGGTCAGGATATTAACGCCCACGCGGCGGGCCTGGCGGCGGAAAATGATGTGGGTCTGCAGGCCGGACGTGATGTCAATTTGCTGGCCGAGGCCACGGCTGAAGGCGACAGTTACCACGCGAAGAAAAAAACCATCATCAATGAGTCCGTGCGCCAGCAGGGTACGGAAGTTGCCAGCGGTGGCGACACGGTCATTATCGCCGGGCGCGATATGAATGCGCAGGCAACCGATGTGATTGCTCAGGGAGATATCGGCGTAGCGGCGGGCCGGGATGTGAATCTCATCACGGCGACGGAAAGTGACTACCACTACGAAGAAACCACCAAAACCAAAAAAGGATTCCTCAATAAAAAGACCACCCACACGATTGAGGAGGACAGCGCCACGCGTGAAAAAGGCGCGTTGCTGAGCGGTGACAATGTGACTGTAGCTGCCGGGAACAACATTCTGGTTCAGGGCTCTGCCGTCGTCGGTGATGGTGATGTGGCGCTCGGTGCCGGAAACAACGTCGACATTATTGCCGCAACCAATACCGATACCTCTTGGCGGTTTAAAGAAACGAAAAAAAGCGGCGTGATGGGAACGGGCGGGATCGGTTTTTCCATCGGCAGCAGTAAAACCACGCATGATTTGCGCGAGCAGGGCACCACCCAGAGCGAGAGCTTCAGCACTGTCGGGTCAACCGGCGGCAACGTCAGCATTACAGCCGGTCAGCAGGTGCGTATTGGCGGTGCGGATATCATCGCGCAGAAAGATATTGCTATGCTCGGTGACAGCGTGGTGATTGAGCCAGGCCATGACAAACGTACCCGCGATGAGACGTTTGAGCAGAAGAGCAGCGGCCTGACGGTGGCGCTGTCGGGGGCAGCAGGCAGCGCAGTAAACAGCGCAGTGCAGACTTCGCAAGATGCGAAGGGGGAGAGCGATGATCGTCTGGCGGCGCTGCAGGCCACCAAAGCGGTGCTTTCTGGCGCGCAGGCGGTGCAGGCGGCAGCGGTTGCCCGGGCCAGCGACAAAGCGGACAGCGGGCTGGGTATCAGCGTCTCGCTGACGTCGCAGAGCGCCAAATCTGAGCAACATGTTCAGACGGATACCGTGACGGGCAGTACCCTGAATGCCGGTAATAATCTGATTATCGCTGCGACGGGCAGCGGCCAGAGCGGCAACAGCGGCGATATTCTGATCGGTGGCAGCCAGATAAAGGCGGGCGGTGACACCACCCTGGTGGCGGCGAATGATATTGTGCTGAGCGGTGTGGCAAACACCCAACAGACGACAGGCACAAACAGCAGCAGCGGGGGCGGGGTGGGCGTCGGTATCGGCGTCAACGCTGACAGTTACGGCATCAGCGTCTTCGCCAACGTCAACGGCGCAAAAGGCAGTGAAAAGGGCAACGGCACGGCGTGGACGGAGACCACGCTGGACAGCGGCGGTACGGTTTCGCTGGTCAGCGGGCGTGACGCCATCCTGAACGGGGCGCAGGTCAGCGGTGACCGCGTGGTGGCGGATATCGGTGGCGACCTGTGGATGAGCAGTGCCCAGGACAGCAATGACTACCGGTCGAAGCAGAGCAGCGCAGCGGCCGGGGGCAGCTTTACCTACGGCAGCATGTCCGGCTCAGGTTATATCAGCGCCAGCCAGGACCAGATGAAGAGCGACTACGCCTCGGTGCAGGAGCAGACGGGTCTGTTTGCCGGCGACGGCGGATTTGACGTAACAGTGGGCGGGCACACGCAGCTGGACGGCGCGGTAATTGCCTCAACGGCGACGGCGGATAAAAACAG